>CAIRYF010000332.1 GCA_903882725.1 uncultured Simplicispira sp. | reverse complement strand
TCGATCACCAAGCGCTGGAAACTGCCGTCGTCGTCGTGCGCCCAGCGTGCGGTGATGCGCACCAAGCGGTGATCGTCGGTGGTCTCGGCGGAGATGATGCGTCCGGTGCGCCCGAGCAGGTTGCGCTGGGCGTTGCTGTCACGGCGCAAAAAAGCGGCTGCAGCGGGGTCGGCAATACCCAAGCGCTGTAGCAGTGACTCGGGGGTGTCGCTGGCACGCACTCGGCCAGAGCGGTACAGCGAGAATCCGGGCCGATCCACCAGTTCGGCCAGGGTTTTGCCACTGGCAAGGGACTCGACAGGTTGCTCTACCAAGCTCACGGGCAAATCGACGGGATCGGGGCCAAACGAGGCGACGGCGAAAGCACCGCCACCGCCAGTGAGTAAGACGGTGGCCAGTGCGGCCGTGATGCGTTTGGGATGCTGCTGAATGCTGCGAGACAAGCGGCCAAGCAGTGCTTGACTTGCTGCGGTGAAACCGTATTTCAAAGTAAATCCCCAGGGTGAGCGTGTGTCCGTGGGGCACCGGGCTGGATCAGCACCAAATACTTCGGATCGCACAAACTGTCAGGATGCAGCGGTTCGGGCCGTTGGATTGGGCCGAAATGGCGGTCATACGTAGAATCCGCCACTGCAATGTGGCCCAAATTATAGCCAGGGCAGCACTCTAGACCCCCAGGAAAACCCTTATGAATCAAGAATTTGTTACGCCAGTGGATGGTGCCGGAGATGTAGGACAGGCGCTTGAAATCTCGCTGCGCGGCGTCCAAGAATTGCTGCCGCAGGACGAGTGGATCAAAAAATTGGCACGCTCGCAGGCGACGGGCCAGCCGCTGCGAATTAAGCTCGGCTTGGACCCGACCGCGCCCGATATCCACATCGGTCACACCGTGGTGCTGAACAAAATGCGCCAGTTGCAAGACCTTGGCCACCAAGTGATTTTTTTGATTGGCGACTTCACCAGCCTGATTGGCGATCCGTCCGGGCGCAACAACACGCGCCCGCCGTTGACACCGGCGCAAATCAAGCACAACGCTGAAACCTATTACCGGCAGGCCAGTTTGGTGCTCGATCCGGCGCGCACCGAGATTCGCTACAACAGCGAGTGGTGTGAGCCGCTGGGTGCCAGCGGCATGATTGGGCTGGCGGCCAAATACACCGTGGCGCGGATGATGGAACGCAACGATTTTCACGACCGCTTTAAGGCCGGTACGCCCATTGCCGTACACGAGTTTTTGTACCCGCTGATGCAGGGCTACGACTCGGTGGCGCTCAAGGCCGATTTGGAGCTGGGCGGCACCGACCAAAAATTCAACCTGCTGATGGGCCGCCATTTGCAGCAGGAATACGGCCAGGAGCCCCAGTGTGTGCTGACCATGCCGCTGCTGGTCGGGCTCGACGGCGTCGAGAAGATGTCCAAGTCCAAAAACAACTACATCGGCATCACCGAAGACGCCAACACCATGTTTGCCAAGGTGCTGTCCATTTCTGACGTGCTGATGTGGGACTGGTACACGCTGTTGTCGTTCAAAAGCCTGGCCGAGATTGCCGCGCTCAAGGCCGAGATTGCTAGCGGGCGCAACCCCAAAGACGCCAAAGTGGCGCTGGCCAAAGAAATTACCGAGCGCTTTCACAGCCCTGCGGCTGCCGATGCCGCTGAACAAGACTTTATCAACCGCAGCAAAGGCGGCGCGCCCGACGAGATGGCCCAGGTGGCACTGCCCGGCGCACCGCTGGGTATTGGCGCGCTGCTCAAGCAAGCCAACTTGGCACCTTCGACCAGCGAGGCTCATCGTTTGATAGACGGCGCCGGCGTGCGCGTCGATGGCAGCGTGGTCAGCGACCGGGGCTTGAAGCTGGGCGCTGGCACTTATGTGGTGCAAGTGGGCAAACGCAAATTTGCCCGCGTGACCTTGGCATAAAAAAGAGCTTTTTGATGACTGCACCTATGAACGCTTCGATCAAGCCACTTGACATCCTCATCATGGCCGCTGGCAAAGGCACGCGGATGCACAGCCGTCTGCCCAAAGTGTTGCAGCGCTTGGCCGGGCGGCCACTGCTGCAGCACGTGCTTGACCAAGCGGCGCATTTACAGGCGCGCAGTGCCATCGTCATCACCGGTCATGGTGCTACAGAAGTAGAAGCTGCTAGCGCAGGCTGGATAAGGGTTGAAGGCCAATTTGACCTTAAATTTGCCCGCCAAGAGCCGCAACTGGGCACCGGCCATGCGGTGCAGCAAGCGCTGCCGCTGCTGGCAGGCGATGGCACGGTGGTGGTGCTGTCGGGGGATGTGCCCTTGACCCAGCCCGACACCCTGCGCGCGCTGATTGCGGCGTCGCAGGCCGCCTCGGCAACATCGGCCAGCGTGTCCGGCGGCGCGCTGGCACTGCTGACGGTGACGCTGCCCGACCCCACGGGCTATGGCCGCATCGTGCGCAACGAAGGCGGCGCAGTGCAAGGCATCGTCGAGCACAAAGACGCCAGCGCAGCGCAGCGCGCCATCACTGAGGTTTACAGCGGCATTTTGGCTGTACCCGCCCACCTGCTGGCACCGTGGCTGGGGCGCTTGAGTAACGACAACGTCCAAGGTGAGTTCTACCTGACCGACATCGTCGCCATGGCGGTGCAAGACGGCGTGCCAGTGCTGGCGCACCGCATTGACGATGCGCTGCAAGTGGCTGGCGTTAACAGCCCGGTGCAATTGGCCGAGCTAGAACGCGCCCACCAACTGCGCCAAGCCCGCGCGCTGATGGAGCAAGGCGTGCGTTTGGCCGACCCAGCGCGCTTTGACGTGCGCGACGATAAACGCAGCGGCGCGCGCGGCCAGCTGGTCTGCGGGCAGGATGTTGACATTGATGTTGGCTGCATCTTTGCTGGCCGCGTTGAACTGGGCGAAGGCGTGCAGATTGGCGCGCACTGCTGCATTGCCAACGCCACGATTGCTGCGGGTGCCATCGTTCACCCCTACACCCACATCGATGGCGAGCAAGCAGGCGTTACCGTCGGTGCAGGCGCGTTGATTGGCCCGTTTGCCCGCCTGCGCCCCGGCGCGCAACTGGGGCGCGAGGTGCATATCGGCAACTTTGTCGAAGTCAAAAACTCCACGCTGGCCGACGGTGCCAAGGCCAACCATTTGGCCTATGTGGGCGACGCCACGGTGGGCGAGCGCGTCAATTACGGCGCTGGCAGCATCACCGCCAATTACGACGGTGCCAACAAACACCGCACTGTCATCGAGGCCGATGCCCACATTGGCAGCAATTGTGTATTGGTAGCGCCGGTGACGATTGGCGCGGGTGCCACGGTAGGCGCCGGCTCGACCATCACCAAAGCCGTGCCAGCGGGCGCGCTGGGTGTGGCGCGTGGCAAGCAAATGCTGCTGGCCCATTGGGCGCGGCCCACCAAACAGCCCAAGCCATGACAGAGGAAAATTCTGAGTCACAGCTGGCCCAACTGCGCGCCCAGCTGGCCGCACGCGAGCGTGAACTGGCCCAGCTGCACGCTGCTCAAGACGAGTTTTTGCGCGCCGTCTCGCACGACCTGCGCGCGCCGCTGCGCCACATCACGTCTTACGGCCCGCTGGTGGCCGAGCTGCTGCAAGACGCTGGCCTGCAAGGCGAGGCGCTGCAAGAGGCGCAAGAGTTTTTGGTGACCATGGATCAATCCGCCCGGCGCATGGGCCGAATGCTGGACGGTCTGCTGGCGCTGTCGCGCATTGCCCGCGCGCCGCTACAGTGCCAGCCGGTGGCGCTGG
>CAIRYF010000331.1 GCA_903882725.1 uncultured Simplicispira sp. | reverse complement strand
GAGCCACTACAGCTGATCAACGGCAAAGAAAAGCTCACCCTGCGCTTTGACTGCAAACCATGCGAGATGCACGTGGTCGGCAAAATCAAGCGCTCGGTCATCAACCAGCACGCGCAAGAACAAGCACTGGCCGAGCAACCCATGCAGTTTTATCGCACGCGGCCCTGAAACGGCCCCATACACCGGCGTTCGCTCCCATTTTTTTCCCCGATCCGTGGGGTTGGGCTCTACAGCTTCTTGTGCCAGCGCTGCCTTGAACATGGCCCCGTCCATGCTCTGCCACCTCCAGGCGATGCCTTCAAAGTCGTCGTACTCGGCCAAGCCCGCCTTAGGGAGCTAAAAACAGGTATCAAAGACATCCGCCATGGCTTGGTGGCTGTCGGTGTTGGCTTGCGCTGCGCCAACTTAAATAACAGCAAAAATAGCCTATGGCCCTTATGTGGTAAGCGCTTATAGCTATTAAATTAATAGCAAATTATAAATCTGGCGGTCTGGCAGCTTAGGCAGTGAGTGTCACTACCACCGGCGTGTGGTCGCTGGGCTGCGGATTCTTACGCGGTGCGCGATCAATGTGGCAGTCGCTGACGCTGCTGCCCAGGGCGTTGCTGACCAAGATGTGGTCAATGCGCAGCCCCCGGTTGTTTTGAAAACCCAAGATTCGGTAATCCCACCACGAGTAGCTTTTCTCGGGCTGCTCAAACAGCCGAAACGCATCGCTTAAGCCCAGCGCCAGCAGCGCCTGAAAATGCGCCCGCTCCTGGGGCGTGTGGTGGATGCTGCCTTGCAGGCCGACAGGGTCGTAAGAGTCGCAGTCTTCGGGCGCGACGTTGAAGTCGCCCAGCACACCAAGCGCGGGTGCTGTGCTAACTCGGCGCGCAGCCAGTCATGCAATGCCGCCAGCCAGCGCAGCTTGTAGGCAAACTTGTCGCTGCCGGGTGCTTGGCCGTTGACAAAATAGCCATTTACTATGCGCAGCGGCCCTTGCGGCGTTGGCAGCGTAGCGGCAATGGTGCGCGCTTGCGGGTCGTTAAAACCGGGGATATTGCGCACTACACCGTGTAGTGGCTGGCGACTGAGCAGCGCCACGCCGTTGTAGGTTTTCTGGCCAAACGCAGCGGCCTCGTAGCCAGCAGCTTGCAGCGCGTCAAAGGGAAATTTGTCGTCGCTGAGTTTCAGCTCTTGCAGGCACAACAGCTCCACCGGGTTGGCTGCCAGCCAGTCCAGCACTTGGGGTAGGCGTACTTTGAGGGAGTTGACGTTCCAGGTGGCTATTTGCATTGCGCTTGTATTTTTTGACGGTCAGGCGCGCACAGCCGAGTTAGGCAAAGAGCTTTTCTGCCGCTCCTTGGCGCGCCAGCAACTCTTGCATTTTGTCTGCTGACATTGGGCGGCCACATAAATAGCCTTGCATATCGACGCAACCTTGCTCGTGCAGAAAATCCATTTGCTCTTGGGTTTCTACGCCTTCAGCAGTGGTGCGCAAGCCCAGCGCTTGCGCCATATGGATGATGGCGCTGACGATAGCGCGGTCATTAGCATCTTCACCCAAATCACGCACAAACGATTGATCGATTTTGAGTTTATAAATTGGAAAGCGCTTGAGCTGGCTCAGGGATGAATAGCCAGTGCCGAAGTCGTCCATGGCCAAGCGCACGCCGCAGGCATGGAGTTGATCCATGGTCAGGATGGCGGCGCGCGGGTCGTCTACCGCCACGCCTTCAGTCAGCTCCAACTCCAGAGAGTCGGGCTGCAGTCCAATTTCTGTGAGTATTTGCGTGATCAGCTCAGGCAGTTGGGGCT
>CAIRYF010000330.1 GCA_903882725.1 uncultured Simplicispira sp. | reverse complement strand
TAAGGTGAGGATCAGAGCAACAGAGACGAGTCGATGGGCTATGCCCATCGGGTGAAACGGGCAATCTCTACGCGCAGCAATACCAAGTAGGCCAACGTTAATGTGGTTCCGCAGAGTTGGCGGGTAGGTAGCATCGAGCCGTGGTGGCGACACCCGGCCCAGAGTAATGGCGGTCACATTCGGGCAACCGAATGCACAGAATCCGGCTTATCGGCGCGCTTCACACTTTTTTGGTCAAAAACGGCTCTAGCCCTTATAGGGTTTGCGGTTGCAGCTATTGTTTAAATAGCTTTGATGGCCGCAAAACGCTTAAAACTTCTCCCACGCCTGCAAATAGCGCCACTGCCCCTCGGGCACCTTGGCCAGGGGCACGCGGCCAATGCGGATGCGCTTGATTGCCATGACGCGCAAACCCACCGCCTCGCACATGGCGGGAATTTGGCCGGGGCGGATGCCTTGCAGGGCAAAGCGCAGTTTGGTTTCGCTTTGCCAGCTCACCTTGATGGGCGGCAGCGGGCGGCCGTTGAATGTCAAACCGTGGCACAGGCGCTTAAGGCCGTGGTCGATGATGTGCCCGGCAACTTCGACGATGCATTCTTGCTCCAGCGACTCGATGTCTTCTTGTAGCTTGCGCGCGATGCGCTTGTCCTGCGTAAACACCACCAAGCCGCTGGCGGGCGTTGGCAACGGCGTAAAGCACTCCAACCCTTTGAAATGGCGCAGCAGCACACGGGTGTCGGCGGCGTCGCCTGCCATGTGCGATTGCATCGTCAGCAGCGACAGCGCCGGGCGTTCGCCTTGGCTGCGGCTGCTGTGCGCGGCGTGGCCCGCTTCCATGCCCAAACCGGCCTCAAAGCCAGGCGGCTTGTGCAGCAGCAGGGTGACGGGCACCAAATCAAACAAGCTGGCCTCTTTTTCGACCACCACGCTTTGCTGCGGAGCGACACGCGCGCCGGGGATTTCGATGGTTTTGCCATCGACCGTGACCCAGCCGCCTTCGATGTATTGCTCGGCGGTGCTGCGCGAGCATTGCAGTTGCTCGGCCAAGCGTTTGGCCAGGCGCACGGTAGTGTGGGTGGTGTGGTGGGTGGGGGTGTGGCGGGGGTTAGTCATTACCGGGCTCCAGTGCGCGAATGCGTTCGACGTGGGCGATGAGCGATCGCTGCGCTATGGGCCACATCCGTGGTGGTACGTCGGCGTAGGCGTGGGCGACCCAGTCTTCTAGTGTGCCTTCGGGCAGCGCCTGCATGGCGGCGATGACTTTGGCCTCGCGCGCCAGGCGGTGCGCCTTCAGGTGGGCGATAGCGCTGCGCGCCCCATGCACCGGGCCGCCCAGCACGTAGCCGTGCGCGGGCAAGATGAATTCGACCGCGTGCTGGGCGCACAGCGCGTCCAGCCGGTCGAGCGATTCCAAGTAGTCGGCCATGTTGCCGTCGGGCGGGTCGATGACGGTAGTGCTGCCATTGAGCACATGGTCACCCGAGAACAGCAAGGCGTCTTCTTGCAGCAGCAAACACAGGTGGTTGGCGGCGTGGCCAGGGGTGTGGATGGCTTGCAAAGTATGGGTTATTTCGCCACCTAGCCCTTTACCTGAAAGCGTTAGCAGCTCATTATTTTGTAGCACACGATCGGGCGTGAACTCGCTGTTGGCACGCGCTGTGCTGGCCGATGGCAAACCCAGAATGGGCGGCGCAGCGCGCCCGGCCTGCACGCACAGCGCTTGCAGCGGCATTGCACCGGGCGAGTGGTCGGCGTGCGAATGGGTACACACAATCATGCGAATGTCACCACCGGCGGCGCGCCACAGGCGCTCTAAGTGCTCGGCGTCTTGCGGGCCGGGGTCGATGGCGATGTAGCCGGTGGCCGGGTCACCGACCAAGTAGCTGTTGGTGCCGGGGCCGGTCATGACGCCGGGGTTGGGGGCCGTCAGGCGTTGCACGTTCTTCAAAAGCGGCGCGGCGCGCTCGCTTTGCCAGTCCAGCGGATGGACGATTTGGCCGTCGGGGCACACCAGCGCCAGCTCGCCAAACGGCGCCTCATCTTCCATGTAGCGCGACTCTTTGCCCGCCAGCAAACCGGCGCGGGGGCAACTGGTCCACAGCGGGGTTTCGCCCACGCAGGCGGCCAGCACCGCACCGGCGTTGGCAAATTGGGCCAAACGTTGCAGGGTGCGAATCGTAGGGAAAATCATAAAAAACTGCCCGGCCGCGTGGCGCTCTAGCGCTTGGGCTGGGCGCACCCAGACGGGCTCAAACTGCTCTTTCTCGTCGGCGACAGGCGTTTGTCCGGCCGGCATGGAGGCGACTAAAAATGGCACGTCAAAGCGCTTGGGCAGGTCGCGGTCGGCCGTCCAGCGCGCCAGCACAAACACACCATCGGCCGCCAGCGTCAGACCGCGCGCTTGGCATTGCGCAGCAAACGGGGCGTGGCGGTCCAGGGCGGCAATGTCGCCGGCACCGGCCATGCGGCCATCGGCATGGCGCGCCAGCAGCACACCCAGTTCTTCAAAGCTTTCGCGGATGGCGGCAATGGCTTGGGTCAGGTGCTCGTCGCTTTGCGTTGGGCGCCGCGCCGCTGCGGCGTGGGTGGAGGGGTCGCTGTCCAAGGCGTCGATGCCGCCGCCCGGAAAAACATAAGCGCCAGCGGCAAAGCTGGCCTTGGCCGAGCGGCGCGTCATCAGCACTTCAAGTGCGCCATCGGTGGCGGCGTTGCGCAGCAGTAAAACAGTGGCCGCAGACAGGGGAGGTGCTGGCTCGCGGTGCGGGTGGAGTTGTTGGTTAAAGCGGGGCATAGCTGCATTATCAGACGGCACCGCCACGGTGATAATCCGGCATATGCACATTCGCTTTACCAAAATGCAGGGCGCGGGCAACGATTTTGTCGTGCTCGACGAGACCCAAGGCCGTCTGGGTCTGACGCCAGCGCAGTACCGTTTTTTAGCCGACCGCCACTTTGGCATCGGTGCCGACCAAATCCTCACGGTGCGGCCCTCGCCCGGGCCGGGCATTGATTTTGAATACGTGATCCACAACGCCGATGGCAGCGAGGTTGGCCAATGCGGCAATGGCGCGCGCTGCTTTGCCCGCTATGTACACGACAAGGGGCTGACCCACAAAGACACCATCCGCGTGCAGACGCTGTCGGGCGTGATTGCACCGCAGCTGAGGCCCGATGGCCGCGTTACGGTGGACATGGGCCGCCCAGTGTGGGACACCGCGCGCGTCCCGTTTGACAGCCAAGGTTTGCAGCCGATGCAGCAAGGTTTAGTGCAAAAATGGCCGCTAGCCCTTACCGATAAAGCGCTTACAGCTACTATTTTAGTAGCAGTGGTATCTATGGGCAACCCCCATGCGGTGCAGTGGGTAGACGATGTCGATAGCGCGCCAGTGCTGCAGTGGGGGCCGCTGATAGAGCAGCACCAGCGCTTTGCACAGCGCACCAATGTGGGTTTTTTACAAATAGTCGATCGCAGCCATGTACGCTTGCGGGTCTTTGAGCGCGGCGCTGGCGAAACCTTGGCCTGTGGCACCGGAGCCTGCGCGGCAGTAGTGGCCGGTATGCGCGCTGGGCTGCTGGATGCCAACGTACAAGTTGCTACCCGGGGTGGGCGTTTAGACATTGCTTGGAGCGGCGCAGCAGATGCCTCGGTGTACCTGAGCGGCCCAGCCACTGCGGTTTTTGAAGGCCAGATCGAAATTCCAGAAAAATTATGACTACCTCTCCAACGTCCACCACCTCCCAGACATCTCCCATCACCGAAGACGATATTGCCCAGTTTTTGCTGCAAACGCCCGAATTTTTTGAACGCCACGCCGAGGTACTGGCCAGTGTGCAAATCAGCAGCCCGCACCGCACCCGTGCCATCAGCCAGCAAGAGCGCCAGGCCCAAATGCTGCGCGACAAGATCAAAGGGCTAGAGCAGCGCATCATTGAAATGGTGCGCCACAGCCAAGAAAACACCACCACCGTACAAAAAATCCACGCTTGGAGCTGCGCGCTGCAGCGCGTCAAAAATCCGGTAGAACTCCCCGGCGTGCTGGTAGAGGGCATTACCAAGCAGTTTGATGTACCGCAAGTGGCGATTCGCCTGTGGGATGTGGCCCCCGCCTACGCGCACGAAGCCTTTGCCCAAGGTGCCAGCGACGATGTGCGCGCCTTGGCCACGTCGCTGACCATGCCGTTTTGTGGCCCCAACCTGGGTTTTGAAGCCGCCTCGTGGTTGCCCGGCGGCGGCATCGCGCACGAAGACGGCAGCGGCGCACAGTCGCTGGCGCTGCTGCCGCTGCGCGACGGCCCCATGGCCAGCGCCACCCCCGCCTTTGGGATGATGGTGCTGGCCTCGCACGACGTACACCGCTTTGATGCCACCATGGGGGTGGATTTTTTGTCCAACATGACAGAAATGGCCAGCGCGGTACTGGCGCGTTTGCGCTAATTGCGTCGGCCTTAACCTGCTACTGTTGGCAACCCCACCCCTGCTAACCCCGCCCTGCGGTGGCTGGCGCTGTTCGTTTTCCAAGATTGTTCTATGTCCCTGATTCCCACCACCATCCTGACCGGCTTTTTGGGCTCGGGCAAAACCACGCTGCTCAAGCGCCTGTTGAGCGAGGCCCACGGCCAGAAAATTGCAGTCATTGAAAACGAGTTTGGCGAAGAAAACATCGACAACGATATTTTGCTGACCGACTCGAAAGAGCACATCGTGCAGATGAGCAACGGCTGCATTTGCTGCACCATCCGCGAAGACCTGCGCGAGACGCTGCAACTGCTGGCCGCCAAGCGGCGCAAGGGCTTGCTGGAGTTTGACCGCGTGGTGATTGAGACCACCGGCCTGGCCGACCCCGGCCCAGTGGCACAAACTTTCTTTATGGACGAAGAAATTGCCGAGACCTACTTGATCGACTCGATCATCACGCTGGTCGATGCCAAGCACGCGCCGCAGCAGCTCAACGAGCGCCAAGAAGCGCGCCGCCAAGTCGGTTTTGCCGACCAAATTTTCTTGTCTAAAACTGAATTGGTCAGCGCCCAAGAGACCGAGGCGCTGATCCACCGCCTCAAACACATGAACCCGCGCGCACCCATCAAAGCGGTGCATTTTGGCGAGGTGCCGCTGGCCGAGGTGCTGGACTTGCGCGGCTTTAACCTCAACACCAAGCTCGATATTGACCCAGAATTTTTGCAAAAAACTGCAGCCAAAGATGCTGCCAAAGACACCGCCAAGGCACACGGCCATGCCCACGATCATGACCATGTGCATGGCGAGCACTGCAACCACCCCTCGCACCAGCACGGCCACGGCCATGGGCACCACCACCATCACGACGATGACGTCAAAAGCTTTGTCTACCGCGCCCAGCGCCCGTTTGACCCGGCCAAGCTGGAAGATTTTTTGGGTGCCATCGTCAACATTTATGGCCCGCGAATGTTGCGCTACAAAGGCGTGCTCGACATGGTCGGCACCGAGCGCAAGGTGATTTTTCAGGGCGTACACCAGCTGATGGGCAGCGACTTAGGCCCAGCTTGGGAGCCAAAGGAAGAGCGCAGCAGCAAGATGGTGTTCATTGGCATTGATTTGCCGCGCGATATTCTTGAACAAGGCTTAGATCAATGCTTGGCGTGACCGACAGGCGTAAAGAAGCCGCATTTCTGATTAATTTGTCTGCATTACGCAACAGTGCGTTGTGTGTCAGCGGGTGTCGATACAATCGCGCCCCGGTCACCAGAGGTGTTTACCACCCAACCGCCTGCCCGCGCGCCCGGGGCGTTGCTGCAGGCCTGTATGTACTGTGAGGAGACAGGAATTGAAAGCTGAACCCAGCAAATCCAAGGCAACGACCAAAGTCACGGCCAGCGCTACCAAAGCCGCCGCCACTGAGGCACCCGTGAAGTCTGCTGTGCGAACGGCCCCCAAAGCCACGCCGCCAGCACCTGCACCTGCCGCCGCCGCCCCAGTAGACACCACGCCGTCTGCGTTGCAAACGCCCGTGCGCAGCACCCGGCCCTCGTCGCGCTTGGCGCAGCTGACGGTGCCCTCGATTGCGCAAAGCAGCACCTCCAGTGCTGCCAAAGCCATCTACACCAACACCATGCCCTCGACCATGATGGTGCCCAACCCCGCCAACGCATTAAAGAAAGATGCCAAGCTGGCCAACAACTGGAAAACCAAACCAGTCCAAGAGTTGAGCGACGCTGAAGTGCTGGCCATGCACGACGACGACTACATGAACGAGACGCAAATGGCGTTCTTTCGTCTCAAACTGGTCTCGCTGAAGAAAGAAATTCACGACAGCGCCGGTAAAACCACCGAAAACCTGCGCGAAGACACCGTCGTGGTACCCGACCCCGCCGACCGCGCCACGATTGAAGAAGAGCACGCGCTGGAGCTGCGCACGCGCGACCGTGAGCGCAAGCTGCTGAAAAAAATCGAACAATCGATCAGCCGCATTGACGGCGGCGACTACGGCTATTGCGACGAAACCGGTGAGCCCATTGGCGTTGGTCGCTTGCTGGCCCGCCCCACAGCCACCTTGTCGCTGGAAGCCCAGCAACGCCGTGAGCTGAAACAAAAAATGTTTGGCGATTAAAGACACAGCAATCGTGTGATGCGCGCGCTGTTAACTTCTTGGTGCTGCACAGGTGCTGTATGAGCAAAGAAGACAGCGCTCCCGGAGGCCTGCTGTCCAAAGTCGTGCGCTTTGTGCGCAATCCCACCGTCAACTGGAACGATTTGGACTCGATCGAGACCGAGCGCGAGAGCCAGTACAGCAAGCAAGTGCTCAAAGAAATGATTGAGCGCAAGCGGCGCAACGATTTTGTGCGCCGCCGCG
>CAIRYF010000329.1 GCA_903882725.1 uncultured Simplicispira sp. | reverse complement strand
TTTGCGCTGTTTTATTTGCGCAGCGTCGCACCCGTGGTGGCCTACACCGACCGGGTGACAAAAAAGCTGATTCAGCCCATCACCACCTTGCAGATTTACTGGGGCGCAATTCCGTTTGTGTTCATCCAAATCATCATGGTCGGCTTGATCATTGGTTTCCCCGGCATTGTCTCCAGCGGCTTGGACAAGGCCGAGGTCTATGACATGGACGAAATTCGCTTGCAAATGGAGAGCGATATGCCCATGCCCGAGTTAGAAGTACCGCCTGAAGATGCCTCCGCCACCCCAAGCGCTGCTGCTGCCGCCGCAGAGGTGCCCGAGGAAGACCCGCTAAAGGCCATGCAAGAGGCGCTTGACGGGGAGAAAAAGTAACCCGCACGACACCTAAATGCTCCTCGCCCCAACCCCCCGCCTGCGCCGCGTGCTGCGCGTTGCCCTGAGCCACTACGTGCTCAACGGCATCAGCGTGGCGCTGGGGCTGCTGGTAATTTCTGCTGGCATACACCTGTGGCTGGGTGCGTTTGCGGCATCTGCCGCCGCAGTGGGCGTGATTGTGTCTGGGCCGCCCGATGTTCCGGCTCCTCGGCGCGGCAAGTTTTGGTACCTGCTGCCTGCGCCGCTGCTGGGCACGCCACTGTTTTTTGCCGTGCAATATTGGCAGCACGATGCGCTGGCGCTGGGGCTATTGTTGGTGCCAGCCACATTTTTTATTTTTTTGGGTATGGCCTGGGGTAAACGCGGCGCGCCAGTGGCTATCTCGCTGATGTTTGCCATGGTTTTTTCTTTGGCTGCTGGCAGCCATGGCAGCGCCGATGGTGCCAGCAGCCACCTTGCCAGCGCTTTGGAGAGTACGCGCTACTTTGCCTTGGGCACGCTGCTGTATGTGCTGTGGGCGGTGCTGGCCAATATGCTGCTCAATGGCCGCTACCGGGTGCAGTTGCTCAGTGATGTGCTGCTGTCGCTGGCACAACTGATGCGGGTGCAGGCGCGCCAGTTCACTGTGGCCAGCGATGAAGCCCATGCTGGTGTCCACACCGGCGTGATGTTGTTGCACCACGCTGCACTGGCCGACCAATTGCAAGGCGCGCGCGACCTGATTTTGGAGTCGCCCCGCACCCCCCGGCGTCAGCGCCGCGCCGCCATGCTGGTGCAAATTTTGGAAATGCGCGACCACTTGCTGGCCTGCGAGTTGGACTTGGATACCCTGCGCACCCAGCCCGAGCAAGCGCCCGCACTGGCCAGCCAGCAAGCGGTGTTGCAAGCGTTGGCCGATGAGGTCGAACACTTGGCCGACGCCTTGCTCTGGGGCCGCCAGCCGGTGGTGTTTACCGATATGCGCCCCCGCCTGCAAACCCTGAGCACGCAAACCACCATCGAAACTACGCCAAGCGGCTTTAGTGCGCCACTGCTGGCGCGCGGCTTGGCCGACCGCATGGGCCACATCAACGACGAGGCATTGCGCCTGATTGCGCTGGCACGCGGCGACATGGTGCCCGACCTGGCCGTGGTGCGCGCCTATTGGCAAATGTTTGTCAGTCCCACCACTTGGTCGTGGCAGCCGCTGCGCAGCCTGTGGCACTGGGACGCGCCGCCGCTGCGCCATGCCATGCGCGCTGCACTGGCAATGGGCGCGGGCTATGCAGTTGCCCTGCAACTGCCCTGGGGCACGCACGCTTATTGGGTGCTGCTGACCATCGTGGTGGTGCTGCGCGGCAGCTTGGCGCAGACATTGGAGCGGCGCAATCTGCGCGTTGCAGGCACCTTGCTCGGTTGCGTGCTGGCGGTGGCTGTGCTGTCAGCGCACTGGCCCGCTTGGAGCCTGTTGATCGTTGTGACGCTGGCACAGGCGCTAGCGCACAGTTTTGCGCTGCGCCGCTACCTCGTCACCGCCGTTGCGGCTACGGTGCTGGGGCTGGTGCAGGCGCACCAGCTCGATGGCGCAGGCAGTACGGTGTTTGCGCTGTTTGAGCGCTTGGTCGATACGCTGATTGGCACCGGCATTGCCTGGGCGTTTGCCTACGTGCTGCCGTCGTGGGAGCGCACGCAAATGGCGGCGCTGGTGGCACGCACGCTGGCGGCGCAAGCGCACCATGCCCGTGTGGCGCTGGGCTTGGGCCAGTTGGATGCCGTGGACAATGCCCCCGAGCTGGCCTGGCGCTTGGCGCGGCGCGAGGCCTATGACAGCCTATCGGCGCTGGTGCTGGCAACGCAGCGCTCGCTGTCCGAGCCGCGCGCCGTGCGCCCGCCACTGGAGCCGCTGGAGCATCTGCAAGCACACAGCTATCAATTGCTGGCGCAGCTGACTGCCGTCAAAACCCTGCTGTTACTGCGCCGAGGTCGGCTGCACCCCGAACAAGTGCAAACGCCGCTGGCGCAGGCAGGCGAGCGCATCAATGCCATCTTGTCAGCACCACAGTCTGCGCCAGCCTGCGCTGCAGCCTGCGCTCCGGCACCGACCGCCGAATCTGAACCCCTGCCGCAATGGGACGCCCGCGACTTGAACGTGTGGTTGCTGCGCCGTCTGCAACTGGCCACCACCATGGCCGGGCAACTGCGCGGTGATGCTGATGCGGTGTTGCAAGCACTCAAGTAAAAATCAAAAATGATAGCTATAAGCGCACATGGTTCAACGGCATAAGGCATATTTGATGCTGGAACTGCACATAGCGCGTCTGGGGTTTTGGCTGGCAGGCTGCCCACCAGCGGCCGACACGATTATCCTTCTGCCCTTCATTGCGCCCCGGTGCGCCCCAGTGCGCCTTGCGCATCCCCCCCCAAAATACAAGGAATTTTTCCATGGCCATTCAGTGGTTTCCAGGCCATATGCACCTGACACGCAAAGCGATTGCCGAGCGCGTCAAAGACATCGACGTAGTCATTGAGGTGTTGGACGCGCGCCTGCCCGGCTCCAGCGCCAATCCGCTGCTGTCGGAGCTGACCGGCCACAAGCCGACACTCAAAGTGCTCAACAAACAAGACGTGGCCGACTCCGAGCGCACACCGCTGTGGCTGGACTGGTACAACGCCCAACCGGGCACCCGTGCCGTGGCACTGGACGCCTCGGACGCCGCACCGGCGCGCAAATTGATTGACGGCTGCCACCAGTTGGCCCCCAACCGAGGCGGCATGGCCAAGCCCATGCGGGTGCTCATTTGCGGCGTACCCAACGTTGGCAAATCCACGCTCATCAACACACTGAGCAACAAACGCCAAGCCAAAACCGGTGATGAGGCCGGTATCACCAAGCTAGAGCAGCGCATCACGCTGGCCGACGATTTTTACCTGTGGGACACGCCCGGAATGCTGTGGCCGCGCATTACCGCACCCGAGAGCGGCTACAACCTGGCCGCCAGCGGGGCCGTGGGCCGCAATGCTTATGACGAAGAACTGGTAGCGCTGGAGTTGCTGCGCCGCTTGCAGCGGCAGTACGCGCCACTGCTAGAAGTGCGCTACAAACTGGCCCTGCCCGAAGGTGCCGTAGCACAAATGGACGATGAAGAATTGCTAGCTGCCATTGGCAAAAAGCGCGGTGCCATGCTAGGCGGTGGGCGGGTGAATGTGCAAAAAGCCGCAGAAATTGTTCTGACCGACTTTCGCACTGCCATTTTGGGGCGCATCACGCTAGAGACCCCGGCAGAGTTTGAAACCTGGCGCGAGGCGGGCCGCTTGGAAGACGCCGAGCGCAATGCCCGCAAAGAGGCCCGCAAAGTAAAGACCAAAAAACCGCAGCGCGGCTTACTTGTTCTTTAACTTGCCACGCGGCACCACGGCAGTGACCGGCGGCATGGGTCGGTCAGACACTGAACCACCTTCTTTGGGCGGCGAAGTGTCTTTTTTTGGCTTTTTTGCCATTGTGTTGTTATGCATCTGTCCTTTGGCCATACATCCTCCTGACGGTCGCGAAATGTGACCTGAACCCGTGATGTTACGGCAAAGTTAAGCAACGCCAGTGCAGCACAATGTGTGCATAAAAATCCATACAAAGTGTCTTTTTATTTCATGTGTATGAAAATGTTTATCATCAAGCACCATTTTTTACAAAGCGTCCTTTCCTTATGGGTCTCAACAATATCAAGGTGGGCAGCCGTTTAGCGCTGGCATTCGGTCTGGTTTTGCTGACTGCGGCGCTTGTGGCTGGCATAGGCGTGTGGCGCTTGCAAGAACTGGCCAGCACCTCTCACACACTGGTGACCAAAGATGCCGAAAAGCTCAAGCTGGCTGTGTATTTACAGCAAACTTTCAATCTAAGCTGGGTGCGCACCCGTGCCATCGCATTAGACAGCGACATCAGCCATATACCTATGTGGCAGGCAGAGATGAGCAGCACCACGCTGACCACCATTGCCGCACACAAACGTTTGGTCGAATTGGTTGAACTGCCGCAAGGCAAGGCGCTGTTGGCCCAAATAGAAACCACGCGCAATGCTTTTCGCGACGCACGCACGGCCATGATCAAAAACAAAATGGCGGGTGAAGACGTGATGGCGCAACTTGAGCACAGCGTCAAGCCCCTGTCTGATGCCTACGTTGCCGCCATCAGCGAATTTGAAAAATTTCAGCAAGGCTTGTATGCCACCGCCACCCTACAGGTGCAAGAAAATGCAGCCAATGGCCGCCTAATCTTGATCATCGGTTCGGCGCTGGCGCTGTTGCTGGGAACCATCTCGGCCATCGTGCTGGGCCGCTCCATCACTACACCACTGCAACAAGCCGTGCGCAGCGCACGCGCTATTGCCGAAGGCGACCTGACACAGCCGATTTACAGCAGCGGACGTGACGAAGCCGCCGAACTGCTACAAGCACTGCAAACCATGCAAACCAACTTGGTCACCATGATTGGCCATGTGCGCCAAGGCACCGACTCGATTGCTGCGGCATCCAACCAAATTGCCTCGGGCAACAGCGACCTGTCAGCACGCACCGAGCAGCAAGCCAGTGCGCTGAAGCGCACTGCCGCCTCAATGGATCAACTGACCTCTGCTGTGCGGCAAAACGCTGACAACGCGCGCCAAGCCAATCAACTGGCGGTATCGGCATCGACCGTGGCCGTGCAAGGCGGCTCCGTGGTGTCACAGGTGGTGGACACTATGGGTGCCATTAATGCCTCGTCACGCAAAATTGCCGACATCATCAGCGTCATTGACAGCATTGCCTTTCAAACCAACATCTTGGCGCTCAATGCAGCCGTAGAAGCGGCCCGCGCAGGCGAGCAAGGCCGGGGCTTTGCCGTGGTGGCCAGCGAAGTGCGCTTGCTTGCTGGGCGCTCGGCGGCGGCGGCCAAAGAAATCAAAGAACTGATCGACGAGTCGGCCAGCAAAGTCAGCGCGGGCACGACCTTGGTAGGCGAAGCTGGCAAAACCATGGACAACGTGGTTGGCAGCATTCAGCGTGTCACTGACATCATGGGCGAGATCACGGCTGCGGGCCAAGAGCAAACCGCTGGCATCGAGCAAGTCAACCAATCAGTGATCCAGATGGATCAAGTCACGCAGCAAAACGCCGCACTGGTCGAAGAAGCCGCCGCTGCCGCGCAGTCGCTGCAAGAGCAAGCCAGCGGGTTGGCACACACGGTCAGCGCCTTCAAACTACAGCCTGGCGGTATGCATTTTCCGGATGCGCGCCCATCCAATCCGGCGTTTCAAACCACTCCATCCCAGCCAACCCATCCATCCCAGCCATCTAATCAAGCAAAACCATCAAGTCACACCGCCCATCGGGTCGCCAAGCCACTGACCAAAGCGCCCCCCCAGTTGGCGGCTATACCTAAAGCAACCCCCAAAGCTCTCCCAAAAGTCGCACCTAAAATCGCGCCCAAAGCAGCCCTGAAGGCATTGCCAGCACCAGCCAATAGTGCTTCAGATGATTGGGAATCGTTTTAAAAACCGGGGTGTGCAGCGACAATGCCAACCGCATGAAAAAACATATTCTTCCCCTGGCCCTGCTGGTGGCACCTGCCAAAAACGATCCCCACCCGCTCATCATTTACCACGGGCGCCGCTGCCCCGACGGCTTTGGTGCCGCGCTGGCCGCGTGGCTGTACTACGGCGCAGAGGGCGCTGAGTTTCTCGCCCTCGATCACGGCGATGTCCAGTCCATTGCCGATTTGCCAGCGCTGGAGGGGCGCACGGTTTACATCTTGGACTTCTCGTTTTCTGCTGAACTGCTGCGCAGCATCGAAGAACGCGCCGCCAAGCTAGTGATGCTGGATCATCACAAAAGCGCTGCCGAAAAGCTGACCAACTTTGTTTGCCGCTGTGGCGTAGTTCACTTTGATATGGATAAATCAGGGGCGCGTTTGTCGTGGGAGTTCTTCCACCCAGAGCAGCCAGTGCCGCAACTGCTGCAATACATCGAAGACCGCGACATCTGGAAATGGGAATTTCCAGAAAGTGCGCCTTTTTTGTCGGCATTGGATATGGAGCCGCAAACCTTTGAGCGCTGGCAAGAAATCGCCACATTCAACACGGAGCAAATCCATACCTTTATGGCACGCGGCGGCGCTATGGACGAAAAATACCGCAAGCTGGCCGCTGACATTGCCGAGGGCGCGCAGCCCCTCACTTTCAATGGCGTTACGGGTCTGATGGTCAACGCTCCCGGCGTGTTTCACAGCTTGGTGGGCCACATTTTGTCTGCCAAAACCGGCACCTTTGGCCTGATGTGGAGCGCCAGCAATACCGGCGTGAAAGCGGGTTTGCGCGCGCAGCGTAACTTTGACTGCATCGCGCTGGCAGAAAGCATGGGCGGGGGCGGCCATGCGCAGGCTTGCGGCTTCAAGATGGGCATTGAACGCCTGCCAGAACTGCTCAGTGGCGTATTTAATGCCTAATTTAGCTACTAAATTAGTAGCTACAACCGCAAGCTAAATAAGGGCTTGAAGCCTTTTTTGCTCAAAAATTACTAAAACCGGCTCCGACCGTGCTTGCTGCCCATGGCCAGCGCTGCGCTAGGCGCAACCAGTCGGCAGCGTCGGACACACTGGCTTGCAGCGCTTGCCAGTCACAGGCTACGGTCAGCATCTCGCCGCTGATGGGGTGCGGCACGCTCAACGATTGGGCGTGCAGCCACAGCCGGGTTTGTCCCAATTGCTGCGCCCACCAGCGGTTCAGTGGGCCTTTGCCGTGGGTCGCATCGCCCAAAATCGGGTGTGCCAAATGCTTCAGGTGGCGGCGAATTTGGTGGCGTCGCCCAGTGGTGGGCACCGCTTCGACCAGCGAGGCGCGCGTGCTGGCGTGGCGCGCGTCAAAGCGCTCATTCAGCTCCAAACGCGCCAAGCAGCGAAAGCGGGTGTGGGCCTGTTGCACCGGGGCGTCGGGCGGTGCGTCGTCGGGGCGCAGGGCGTGGTTGACTTCAATCTCGGCGGCGTCGGGCAGCCAGCCGCGCACCAGTGCCACATAGCGTTTGTGCGTGCGCTGCTGTTCAAACGACTGCGACAGCGCGCGAGCGGCGTCGCTGTGCAGCGCCATCACCAGCACGCCGCAGGTGCCTTTGTCCAACCGGTGCACCGGATAGACCCGCTGGCCAATTTGGTCACGCAGGGTTTGCATAACAAAGCGCGTCTCGCCCGCATCCAGTCCGGTGCGATGCACCAGCCAACCCGCCGGTTTGTAGAGCGCCACCAGATGCTCATCGCGCCATGTCAAGTCTCGCCTGGTTATAAACACGTTTAACGAATAATTCTGGTTTTTCCTGCTGCCACTTCTTGAGCGCAGCGACCGGGGTGAGATGCTTTAAAGCGCGCTGCGCAATGCTGT
>CAIRYF010000328.1 GCA_903882725.1 uncultured Simplicispira sp. | reverse complement strand
CTTTGTCGATGCCGTGTACGACCTGGCCCAGCAAACGGGCTTGCAGGTGCCAGAAGACGATGTTTCTCCCCAAGAGCGCGAACGCGCCGCCGCGCGCAAACAGCAGCAGGCCACGCTGACCGACGTGCTGGAAAAAGCCAGCACCGCCTACTGCCAGCACCTGAACAGCGCGCAGCACGCCATCGCTTATTTGCAGCGCCGGGGTGTTTCTAGTGACGTGGCTAATCGCTATGGCTTGGGCTACGCGCCTGAGGGCTGGCATGGCTTGGCCAGCGTGTTTGCGCAGTACGACGACCCGCTGCTGGCCGAGGCCGGGCTGGTTATCGTCCATGACGAGACACCCAGCGAGGTGCGCCGCTATGACCGTTTTCGCGATCGGCTGATGTTTCCGATTCGCAACGTCAAAGGCGAGTGCATTGGTTTTGGCGGGCGCGTGTTGGGTGATGAAAAGCCCAAATACCTCAATTCGCCCGAAACCCCGGTGTTTCACAAAGGGCGCGAGTTGTACGGCCTGTTTGAAGCGCGCACTGCCATTCGCGAGCATGGCTTGGCGCTGGTGACCGAGGGCTATATGGATGTGGTGGCGCTGGCGCAGCTGGGTTTTCCCAACGCCGTGGCCACGCTGGGCACGGCGTGTACGCCCGAGCATTTGGCCAAGCTGTTTCGCTTTACCGAAGCCCTTGTTTTCAGCTTTGATGGTGATAACGCCGGTCGGCGCGCAGCGCGCAAGGCGCTGGAAGTGGCCTTGCCCCACGCCAGCGACACGCGCAGTATTAAATTTTTGTTCTTACCCGCCGAGCACGACCCCGACAGCTTTGTGCGCGCCCACGGCAGCGAGGCTTTTGCGCGCCACATCAGTGCCGCCATGCCGCTGAGTCGGTTTTTGCTGGAGGCTGCGGCCGAGCAATGCGACTTGGGCACGCCCGAGGGCCGCGCTCACATGGCCAGCAATGCCCGTCCGCTGTGGGAGTTGCTGCCTGACGGCGTCTTAAAGCGCCAGCTGTTGGGCGAGCTGGCGGCGCAGGCGCAGTTGGAGGTACGCGATTTGTCCGAGGTGTGGAGCCAAGCGCGCGCGCGCGATGCCGCCCGAACCCACGCTGTCCACGCCGTCCATGCTGTTCATGCTGTGCAGGGAACACGCCACGCCCCAGCGCCGCACGCTGAGGCTTATCCGAACTGGAGCAGCGCCGAGCCGCCGTCTTATTTGTCCGATGGGCCTGATCTGCATGATCTGCCCAATAGTCCATCCAGCGGCTGGGCAGGCAGTGCGCAGCCCTACGCCCAGCGCGCACCCAAACCGCGCTGGAGCCCCAAAGGCAGCAACCCACGCAGTAACGCCGTGGTGGGCGGCGGCGCACGCGGCCCGCGCACTGCGTTGGCCAGTCGCGCCGACCACGCTGCGCGCTTGCTGCTGTCGCACATGGAGTTTTTGGACGCCTTGACGCAAGAAGACCAAGCCGTGCTGTGTGCGCTGCCGGCGCCGCACGGTGCGCTGTTTGCGTGGTTGGAGGGGCAGTTTCACGAGCATGGTGTGCGTTCGTGGGCGTTGCTGCGTGAGGATTTACGCCCGGGTTTGCCGGGCCACGCTTGCCAAGCGCTTGCCGAGCAGGTGATGACGGGTGCCCATGCCCAAACCGAAGGCGAAACCACCGAACTGCGCACCGAGCTGCGCAGCTTGCTCAACCGGATGCTGATCGAGCACATCAAGCAGCAGCAAGACACTGCCATTGCCCAAGCCGCCCACGACCCCAGCGCGTTGCAGCGCTATCGCGAGCTGCAACTGCGCCGCGTGGCACTGGAAAAATTGGCCACGCCGGCGTTTTGAGTCGCTTGGGCACCTCTTGAAATTGGCTCGGTCGCTATAATGTACGGTTAACGTCGGCAAGAGCGACAGCAGCACCTCCGAACCGGGCCACCGTGACACACACGCACAACCGCCCCTGATATCGCAAGGACTGCACTCCAAATGATCGCCCCAACATCTTGCCGCCGAGGCATTTGCCTCGCACCGTTATGGGTATAGGTACGGGTTGGCTGTGACTGCGCCTGTCTTGTCCTGTCCCTATTACTGTGTTCTGCGTCCGCCCAGAAACCACCGGCCTCCGCCACCGCCGCAACCCCAGTGGCCAAGAAAGTGAAAAACCGTGTCCCCAAAAAGTTCTGCCGAGCTGATCAAAGCTGCCGATGAGTTGTTGAAGAAAAAACCTGCCCGCGCCAAAGTGGCCAAGGCCGCCGCCACTGCTACTGCTGCTGTCGCAGATGCCAGCGCCGAAGATACCGGCACCGACACACCAAAAAAGCGCGTGATTCGCGTGGCCAGCAAAACCGCAGACGCCGCCAAGGCCCCTGCCAAAGCAGCCGACAAAATGCCCGCCAAAGCCGCAGCCAAAGCCGTAGCTAAGAAAGCCCCGGCGCGCAAAAGCAAGATGGACAGCGATGGCGATGACACTGATTTGTCGGATATTGAGTCCGAACTCGAAGGCGAACCCGAAGCAGAGACCGAAACCGAAGCCGAAGCCACTGTCGATGCCAATGCCGCGCCAGTTGAGAAGGTCAAGCCGCTGCGCATGAAAATCAGCAAGGCCAAAGAGCGCGCCTTGATGAAAGAGTTTGGTTTGGACGAAACAGTTTTGTCCGAAGAAGACATGGCCAAGCGCCGCTCGCGCCT
>CAIRYF010000327.1 GCA_903882725.1 uncultured Simplicispira sp. | reverse complement strand
TGGAGCTTGCCCGTGTCCCCAATCACCCTTGCCCCATCTCCCGTGCGCACGCGCAGTACACGCGCCCTGCGTGCGGCGGCTTTGCACCTGTTGCTCTCGGTCACCGTCGCTGGCCTGGTTGCGCTGCTGGTATTTGGCACCTGGTTTCCAGCCCCGCTGCACGCGCTGACCGGCGGCGCCGAGCTGTTCTGGCTCATCGTGAGCGTGGATGTAGTGTGCGGCCCCTTGCTCACGCTGGTGGTATTTAACCCCGCCAAACCGTGCACCGAGCTGCTGCGTGACTTGGCGCTGGTGGCCGTTATCCAACTGCTGGCGCTGAGCTACGGTGTTCATACCCTCAGCTATGCCCGCCCGGTAGCGCTGGTATATGAAGTCGATCGTTTCCGTAGCGTCAGCTTTGCCGATCTGGATGAAGCCGACGCCGATAATGCGCCAGAATGGGCGCAGTCTTGGAGCCTGTCATCTCCGCATACTGTTGGCGTGCGCGCCGTCACTACGCTGGAAGAAAAAATAGCCAGCATTAATGCCTCACTACAAGGCGTAGAACCCAGCCAACGTCCCAGCTGGTGGCAAGACTACGCATTGAGCGTGCCGCAAGTGTTGCAGCGCGCCCGTCCGCTAGACGATTTGCGCGCCAAGCACCCCAGCCAAACCACTTTGATAGATGCCGCCGCAGTACAAGCCATAGCGAACCTTGTGCCCCACGAAACCACTGACCCTGCCGCGCTGCGCTGGCTGCCCTTGGTCAGTCGCCGCGCAACAGATTGGGTGGTGCTGCTAGACCCCGTCACCGCCCGTGTGCGGGGATATGTGCATCTGGATGGGTTCTGATGGCTCTTATTTTAATAGCTGCTAGCGCTTGCTGCATAAGGGATAGAGCTGGTTTTGGCTATATAAGCGTCGGCTTACGCTGCGCTAAACCTAATGTCGGCATTGCGCTTGAGCGTACTGGCGTCAAAATGACGCCACCTTAGTACACTGGGTAGTTAAACCTTAAAAGGAGGCGCACCATGCTTGCTCAACCCCGAAGGCTCACCACACGTATCACCGAAAATGTGCAAGATACCTTGCAAGCAGCAGCGGATTTGGTGGGTGCCACGCTGAACCAGTTCGTGGTGCAAGCTGCCTTAGAAAAAGCCGAGCGAGTGATTGAGAGCGAAACGACGCTGCTGCTCACACGCAGAGAAGCGCTGCGCGTGTTCGAGCTAACGCAGGCATCCCCTTCGCGCAACGAGCAGTTTTTACGGGCCCAAGAACGCCACCGAACCACCGTAGAGAATGCTGTTTCTTCCGCTCAGTGACCACCACGACCGCCAAAGCTTTCAATGCGAAGAGCCTGCGCTGAACGATTGGTTGAAAAAGACCGCCAGGCAACACCAGGAAAAACGCATTTCCTCGCCGATGGTGGCCGTCGCTGACGAGACCAGCCCCGCCATCCTTGGTTACTACGCCTATAGCGTGGCCGAACTGCTGACCGCCGAACTCCCCGAAACCCGGCAAAAGAAACTGCCACGCATCATCCCGATTTTCCGGCTGGCTCGGCTTGCACGCGACTTGCATCAAAAGGGTACCGGCTTGGGCGAGCTTTTGCTCTTCGACGCCATTGACCGAACGTCAAAAGCTGCCAAAGTGGTCAGTGGGGTGGGCTTGGTCGTGGACGCCAAACCAGCGGCAGTCGAGTTTTACCTGAAGTACGGCTTTGAGCAGATGTTGGACCATCCCTTGAAGCTATTCTTGCCTTACTAGGGCGTGTTATTAAAGCTAATGGAGTCATTTCATGGCGCCAACCAAGTGGACGATGCTGAGGAAATAATGGGGGTCAGAGCCATATTAATTCAGCCGAAACGTGACTCCAGCGCCCAACCCGCCTTCTGGCAACCATGCCATCTTGCAAATCCGCCTGGACAGTGCTGATAGACGCCCAATCGGCCCAGCCGGTGGGCTTTGTGGCAGTGGATTCTTTTTGAGGGACAGCGATTTTATTTTGATAGCTGCTAGCGCTTGCTGCATAAGGGTTAGAGCTGGTTTTTGCTTCCATTGATGTCGGATTACTGTGCTGAATCGACTTATTTATTGGGTGTACAATAAATAATATGCAAATTGAATTCGACAGCACTAAACGCGACAAAAATC
>CAIRYF010000326.1 GCA_903882725.1 uncultured Simplicispira sp. | reverse complement strand
CTTGACCGGATTCGCCACCGCCGTGTACGTTGATCATCACGTCGAAGGTTTCGGCGTGGTTGGTCAACATCAGCGGCTGCTTGGCAATCATGATCGACGTTTCGCGGCCAAAGTAAGACTGGATGTCTTTACCGTTGATCGTGATCTTGCCAGTGCCTTTTTTCAGAAACACGCGGGCGACGCTGGATTTGCGACGGCCTGTGCCATTGTTCCATTCACCAATCATCTCAAGGCTCCTTAGAGTTCCAGCACTTTAGGCTGTTGGGCAGTGTGGGGATGCTCTGCACCACCGTACACCTTGAGTTTTTTGATCATGGCGTAGCCAAGCGGGCCCTTGGGCAACATACCCTTGACAGCCTTTTCCAGCGCGCGGCCGGGGTGCTTGGATTGCATGTCACGGAAACTGGTGGCCGTGATGCCGCCGGGGTAACCCGAGTGGCGGTAGTAAATCTTGTCGGTCGACTTGGCGCCGGTGACTTTGAGTTGCGCAGCGTTGATGATGACGATGAAGTCACCGGTGTCAACGTGAGGCGTATAAATGGCTTTGTGTTTGCCGCGCAGACGGAGGGCAACTTCGCTGGCTACCCGTCCGAGCACCTTATCGGTGGCGTCAATCACAAACCACTCGTGTACGACCTCAGCGGGTTTGGCGCTGAATGTTTTCATGAGTTTTCTCTTTCGAGGGTTCGACCAGCCAGAAGGGGCTAGCGTCCTTGGAGCTCTTTTCCACGGTCGGCGTTTCTCTTCAATGGAAACCTCTTAGGTGGTAATTGCCTGCCTGCCTTTCGGCGGGGCTGGCACTTCGTCGCGGAGCCACGCAAGCGCTGCGAAGCCTAAGATTATACAAAGACTTAGCCTTTTCGCACCAGCGCCATCGTCACCCCCGCCAGCCAGCCCAATGCCACAACAACCACCACACCCACCAACCACTGGCCTAGGCGCGTTTGGTCGTCGAGTAAATAGGCGTTGCACACCCGCACCGGCGAATCGATGTAGAGCTGCCCGATTACCGCCGTCATTGGCAACACGTTGCCCAAAAAGAAGCCTTGCACCAACCAACCCGCTGGCCGCCAAGACAGCCGTAGCGCCGCACCGGCCAGCACCAATGCAGCACATTTGGCCGCTTCCACCGGCGCGCTGACCAGCGCTAAGTCGAGCACGCGCGGCACCATCAGCACCGCCAGTACCAACGCCACGCCCAGCAGGCCGCTGATGCCGTGGGCATTCCAACGCGCAATGCCCGCCCGCACCCACGCTGGCAACGCACCGCCCAAACCCATGCCCGCCAGCAGCAGCAAACTGAGCAAGGCGGTGCGCAGCATAAATATGTGCAGCGGCGGGCCGACGGCAGCGCTCAGGCCGGTGGCGCTGCCAGTGCCTTGAGCGCCGCGCCACCTTCAAACGGCGTCGTGCGGGCGCTGGCTTTGCGCTCTTGCTCAAACAAATCGGGCACTAATGCATCCGATTTATTGCTCCAAGCGCCGCGAATATAAGTCGCCACAGCGGCCAGCTCGGCATCGCCCAACTGCTGAAACGATGGCATCGATCCTTTGTAGCTGGCACCCATCACCAAGTGCGCGTGAAGCCCCGGGGTTTAGCACAGGGTTGAGAGCGCGGACACCGCAGG
>CAIRYF010000325.1 GCA_903882725.1 uncultured Simplicispira sp. | reverse complement strand
CGTAGCGCGTAAAACTGCGCCGCCACACCAGCACCACGCGGCGCGTGGGCGGCGCACTGCCATCGCTCTCGCGCACTGGCAAATAGCACAGGTGACTCTCGTCTTGGTAGCGCTGGCGTGTCTCGGCCAGCAAGGCGGCGGGCGGCACTGCCAAGCGCGGCACCAGCGTCACGCCCATGCCAGCGGCCACCATGTGTTTGATGGTCTCCAGCGACGAACCTTCAAAGGCTTTGCCAATGCCCTCGGTTTTGCTGGCGTAGCGGGCAAATTCGGGGCACACCTGCAGCACGTGGTCGCGAAAGCAGTGGCCAGCACCCAGCAGCAACATGGTTTCGTTTTTCAACTGCTCGGCACTGATGCTGCCTTGTGCGGCCAGCGGGTGCGTACTGGGCAAAGCCGCCAAAAATGGCTCGTCATACAGCGGTGCCAGCGCCAAGCCGGCATCGGGAAACGGCTCGGCCAAGATGGCGCAATCGATCTCGCCAGTGCGCAGCATTTCCAGCAGCCGGACGGTGAAGTTTTCTTGCAAAATCAGCGGCATTTGCGGTGTGCGCTCAATCGACTGGCGCACCAGCTCGGGCAGCAAATACGGGCCAATGGTGTAGATGACGCCCAGCGTCAGCGCCCCAGCCAGCGGGTCTTGGCCGCGCCGGGCAATTTCTTTGATGGCGGCGGCCTGATCCAACACACTTTGTGCTTGGCGCACAATTTTTTCACCCAACGCTGTCACGCTGACTTCGCTGGCGCTGCGCTCAAACAGCTTGACCTCCAGCTCCTCTTCCAACTTTTTAATCGCCACCGACAGCGTCGGCTGTGAGACGTGGCAGGCCTGGGCAGCGCGGCCAAAATGCTTTTCACGCGCCACAGCGACGGCGTATTTGAGCTCAGTCAAAGTCATGAGAGGGCCAGTGTAAGCAAGATCGAAGGCTGTCTTTAATACGGTTCTCAAGGCCACCCATGCGTCCTATGATGCACAACACATGACCTCTCACACCAGCAGATCCCTTCATTTTCGCCTCTGGGCAGTGATCGGCTTGGCCTGTCTTCCGGTATTTCTAATGGCTTTTTTAGATTACCGAGAACAACGCCAAGCTTCGGTGGTGGGCCTAAAAAATGAAGTCAACCGTATGCTCAACGCCGTCCACATGACGGAAGAAACTGCCTTGCGCAGCATACGCCAAACCTTCGACATCATGGCCCGTGCCGATAATTTGCAGTCGATGGATAGCGCCGACTGCTCAGGTTTAGCGCGCCGCCTAATGGCGTCGATGGAAAACATCGCCAACATTGGCGCAGCACTGCCCGACGGCACTTTGTTTTGCAGCGCCCTGCCTTTGCACGCACCCGTCTCGGTCAGCGATCGCCCGTGGTTTTTGAATGCGCTCGCCGGCACGGGCCTTACTGCCGGCCAAGTGCTCGTCGGGAAAGTCTCCGGCAAAGCCGGCATGACGCTAGGCTACCCGGTGCGCGATGCACAAAACCAGATCCAAGCCGTTTTGTTTACCACCATCCAAATGAGCTGGTTTGACCAGATGGCGACCCAGTACAAGCTGCCCCCAGGCTGGAGCACTTTTTTACTCAACCACACCGGCGAAGTGCTGTCCTACCACCCCAGAATGCAAGGCACTTCCATCCAGCGCCTGCCGCCCGAAATCACCCAGCGCTTTTTGCAAGCGCAACAAAGCGGCGCTGAAGTCAGCGAACTCGAAGGCTTGGACGGCCACCGACGGATGTACGGCTTGGTGTCACTGCGCTTGTCGCAAGACCCGCTGCTGGTGGCCGTCGGCGCCCCGGTAGATCGCACCGTGGCCGACATTGACAAGGGCTTTTGGCTGCGCATCGCGCTGCTGGGCGCTATTGCCTTGCTGTCGGCATTGACGGCACGTTTTTATGTCTACGGCCTGATCGAGGCGTGGACGCGCAAGATCACGGCAGCCACCCACCGCGTGGCAGCAGGGCATCTGCAAACGCCGATTGCGCACTACTCACCGGTGCAAGAGCTGCAAGCAGCCGAGCGCGGCATCAATCACATGGCCGACGAGCTGCAAAAGCGCGACACCGAACTGCGCCGCCTGTCTGCGGCAGTCGAACAAAGCCCCGAGAGCATCGTCATCACCGACACGCAGGCGCGCATCCAGTACGTCAACACCGCCTTTGAGCACAACACCGGCTATACGCGCGAGGAAGTGCAGGGAAAGAACCCGCGCATCTTGAACCGCGGCAAAACCGACCCCGCCACCTACAAAGTCATGTGGGCGGCGCTGACGTCGGGCCAAGCGTGGCGCGGCGAGCTGATCAACACCCGCAAGGACGGCTCGACCTACATCGAAATGGCCATCATTGCGCCCATCGTCGATGCCCACGGCCAAGTGACGCACTTTGTCGCCACCAAAGAAGACATCACCCAGAAAAAGCAGTCTGAAGAGCAAGTTCACCGGCTGGCCTATTACGACGCCCTGACCGGCCTGCCCAACCGCACCCTGCTGAAAGACCGGCTACAGCAAGCGCAGCAAGCGCAAGCAGCCAGCGGGCAACACAGTGCGCTGCTGCTGGTTGATATTGATCGCTTCAAACAAATCAACGACACGCGCGGCCATGCCGCTGGCGACTTGCTGCTGCAAGCCATGGGCGCGCGCATACAAACATTTTTTGGCGTCCATCACACCGTGGCCCGCTTGGGCAGCAACACCTTTGGCGCCATCGTGCAAGACTTGGACGCCCCCGCAGGCAACGCCGACCAAGCCATGGACGCAGCGCGCCAACGGGCGCAGCAACTGCACAACGCCTTGGCCACGCCTTACGACTTGGGCGACGCCAAAAAGCTCTACGCCGCCACCAGCGCCGGCCTGACGCTGTTGAGCGCCGACCACCCAGTGCCAGTCGAAACCCTGCTGCAACAAGCCGAAGTCGCGATGTACCGCGCCAAAGAGCAAGGTGGCAACGCCTTGTTGGCGTTTGACGCATCGATGCAGGCCTCGATACAAGCGCGCATGGCAATGGAAATGGGCCTGCGCGATGCCGTTGAGAACCAAGCCTTTGTGCTGTACTACCAAGTGCAAGAAGACCCCAGCGGGCGCGTGGTGGGTGCCGAGGCGTTGATTCGCTGGATTGGAGCCGAGGGCCATGTCGTCTCGCCGGCCGACTTTATTCCGCTGGCCGAAGAAACCGGCCTGATTGTGCCCATGGGCCAATGGGTGCTCAATACCGCCTGCCAGCAACTGGCCCAATGGCAACGCCACCCGGCCACCCGGCACCTGAGCCTGGCCGTCAACGTCAGCGCCCGGCAGTTTCACCAGGCCGACTTTGTCGCCTTGGTACACGAGACCATCGATCGCACCGGCATCGACCCCAGCGGCCTCAAGTTAGAGCTGACCGAGAGCGTCATCTTGGGCGACCTTGAAACCACCATCACCAAAATGCACCAACTGCGCGACTTGGGGCTGCGCTTTGCGCTGGACGATTTTGGTACCGGCTACTCCTCGCTGTCCTACCTGAAGCGCTTGCCGTTTAAGCAGCTCAAAATCGACCAATCATTTATCCGCGATATGTTGAGCGACAACACCAGCGGTGCCATTGTTCGCGCCATTTTGGCGATGAGCGAAGCGCTGGGGCTAGAAGTCATCGCCGAAGGCGTCGAGACCGCCGAGCAACGCGCCTTTCTTATCGAGCACGGCTGCCAGTTCTGCCAAGGCTATCTGCTGGGCCGGCCCGTGCCGATTGCCACGTGGAAAACCAACCACCTGTCGGCACCTACGCCTTGAGGTAATCGGACTTGCCACCCAACCAGCGCGCTACGTGCTGCGCCGCCAGTTGTGGGTGGCGATCTAGCATCAGCGGCGCTACTTCGCGCGCCCAGTCCAGCAAGGCGGTGTCAGTGGCCAGATCGGCAAAACGCAGCAGCGCATCGCCTGACTGGCGCGCACCCAAAAATTCGCCGGGGCCGCGAATCTCCAAATCGCGCCGGGCGATTTCAAAGCCGTCGTTGGTATCAAGCATGGCGCGCAGGCGCTCTCTGGCGGTTTCGCCGACGCGCCCGCTGTCGTTGGTGGCGTACAGCAGCACGCAGGCCGACGCCGCCGCGCCGCGCCCCACGCGCCCGCGCAGTTGGTGCAACTGGCTCAGGCCAAAGCGCTCGGCGTGCTCAATCACCATCAACGAGGCATTGGGCACATCGACACCGACTTCAATCACCGTGGTGCTGACCAGCACGCCAGTGCGCCCGGCGCTGAACTCGGCCATCACTGCTTTTTTCTCGGCGCTGGCCATGCGCGAGTGCAGCAGGCCAACCTGCACGCCGGGCAGCGCCTCGCTCAAATCGACGTGGACGGCGGTGGCGTTGCTCAGGTCCAGCGCCTCGCTTTCTTCAATCAGTGGGCAGACCCAATACGCCTGTCGCCCGCTGGCAACCTGCGCAGCCAAGCGCGCAATCACCTCGTCTTTGCGGCTGTCGGCAATCAAGCGGGTGACGATGGGTGTGCGCCCCGGCGGCAGCTCGTCAATCACCGACACGTCCAAATCGGCGTAATAGCTCATGGCCAGCGTGCGCGGAATCGGCGTGGCGCTCATCATCAGCAAATGCGGCTCCATGCCGTGCGCGGCCAGCTTTTGCCGCAGCGCCAAGCGCTGGGCCACGCCAAAGCGGTGCTGCTCGTCGATGATGGCCAGCGCCAAATTTTTGAAGCGCACCGTGTCTTGGATGACGGCGTGCGTGCCCACCACCAGCGCCGCCTCGCCACTTTCGACCAGCGCCAACATGGCGGTGCGCTCTTTTTTCTTCTGACCGCCCACCAGCCACGCGACGCAGCGCCCGCGCGCCGCCAGCAAGGGCTCCAACCAATCGATCAGCTTGGCAAAGTGCTGCTCGGCCAAGATTTCAGTCGGGGCCATCAGCGCGCACTGCCAGCCAGCATCGATGGCGATGCACGCCGCCAGCGCCGCCACCACGGTTTTGCCCGAGCCCACATCGCCCTGCAACAAGCGGTGCATCGGCACGGCACGCGCCAAGTCGCCAGCGATTTCGGTACTGACGCGGCGCTGCGCGGCAGTCAGCTCAAACGGCAGCACGGCCAGCAATTGCTCGTGCAATGCCAAAGCGTTTGCAGTGGCCGACGCAAATTGCAACACCGGCGCACGCAGTCGGCCACGCTCACGGCGCGATTGCTGTTGTGACAGCTGCTGCGCCAGCAATTCTTCCGCCTTGAGCCGTTGCCATGCCGGATGGCTGTGGTCTTCTAACGTAGTCAGCGCCACATCCGGCGTTGGGTGGTGCAAAAAAGTGAGCGCACTGCGTAAGCTGGGCAAGGGATGTAGGCTATTTTGACCATTAAATTCCATTGGTGCCATTTGTGCCATTGGTGGCGCTGGCAAATCGGGTGCCAGCGTCTCAGCCAGCTCCACACGCTGCAACGCCGTCACCACGGCGCGGCGCAAATAGGCTTGCGCCAGCGCCGCCACCGTGGGGTACACGGGGGTCAGCGCGCTGGGCAGTTCACCGCCAGCGATGCGAAACGCCGGGTGCAGCATTTGCCGCCCCCAAAAGCCGCCTTTGATTTCGCCGCGAATGCGCAACTGCGCGCCCACTGCCAAAGTCTTCAAATGCGAGGGGTAAAAGCTGAAAAAGCGCAGCTCGCAGGTGCCGCTGCCGTCCTCCACCGTCACCACCAGCTGGCGGCGCGGCTGCAATTGCACATCACAGGCGGTGACGGTGGCCTCGACTTGCACCACGCTGCCCTCGCGGGCGTTGCGCAGTAGCGTGATACGGGTCTCGTCCTCGTAGCGCAGCGGCAGGTGCAGCGCCAAATCAATCGGGCGCACCAAACCCATCTTCTGCAAAGCTTTTTGCGCCGGACTGGGGCTGGGCTTGGCAAATAATTTGGGGTCTGGTAGGGGTAAGGGAGAAATGGCAGCAGGCATCTAGGAAAAAGATTAACATGGTTACCTTTAATTACATCCACCTGCCAGAAAAACCTATGTAGAGCATGGTTGGTGGTATTTTTGACTCAGATGCTTAAGCGAATACGCACTCAAGATCTCGCCCTCGGGATGTTTTTGCACGAATTTTGTGGTTCTTGGATGGAGCACCCTTTTTGGCGCAGCAAATTTTTACTACAAGAGACCGAAGACCTCGTTCGCATCCGCGAAACCAGTATCCAAGAGGTTTGGATAGATACCTCCAAAGGCCAAGACGTAGCGCCCAGTGCCCACGCCACCACACGCGAGCACGCCGACGCAGACATTGACACCACCCTCAGTGTTTTGGCAAATATGCCCACCTTTCAGGCACCGCCCGATGCGCTGGAACTGCAGCAGCCG
>CAIRYF010000324.1 GCA_903882725.1 uncultured Simplicispira sp. | reverse complement strand
GGTCGCGGCCACCCGCGCCTCTCCCGGCACAGTCTCGCTAGGCACACCTATCAACATATTGCCTCCTTGTTTTTTTGGGTATCAGTGGTATTACTTACTGACCCAGAGCTTACATGAAGAATTTTCTGCCTGGAAAGATTGCTGCTTGTTACAAGAACTCTCTACTTCTTTTTTCATCAGCACGTAAAAAACCCGGTAGCGCTGCCGCTACCGGGTTTTTTATAGGCTGTCAGCGCCGTGTGTGGTGCTGGTGACGGCTGTTAACCGCTGTTAACGGGCCACTTGTGCCAGTACACCAGACGCGTATTGCGCTGCAATATCCTTCAGACTGTAGCCCTTGATTTTGCTGGCTTGGCCTTCGCAGCCGAATTCGAGGTAGCGCTGCTTGCAAATGGCTTTGGCAGCCTCGCGTGCGGGCTTGAGCCATTCGCGGGCGTCAAATTTATCTGGATTTTCGGCCAGAAATTTGCGCACTGCACCCGTCATGGCCAAGCGGATATCGGTGTCGATGTTGATTTTGCGCACACCGAATTGGATGGCCTTTTGGATTTCTTCTACTGGCACGCCGTAGGTTTCCTTCATCTTGCCGCCGTACTGGTTGATGATGGCCAGCAAGTCTTGCGGCACCGACGAGGAGCCGTGCATCACCAAGTGGGTGTTGGGAATGCGCTCGTGGATGGCGCGCACGCGGTCGATGGCCAAAATGTCGCCAGTGGGCTTGCGCGAGAACTTGTAGGCACCGTGGCTGGTGCCAATGGCAATCGCCAGCGCATCCAGCTGCGTGCGCTTGACGAAGTCGGCTGCTTGCTCAGGGTCGGTCAGCAGTTGCTCGCGCGTCATCACGGCGTCGCTGCCATGGCCGTCTTCTTTGTCACCCTGCATGGTTTCGAGTGAACCCAAGCAGCCCAGTTCGCCTTCGACCGTCACGCCGACTTTGTGCGCCATGTCGACCACTTTGCGCGTCACTTCGACGTTGTAGTCGTAGCTGGCAATGGTCTTGCCGTCGGCTTCAAGCGAGCCGTCCATCATCACCGACGAGAAACCCAAATCAATCGCGCCTTGGCAGATGTCTGGGCTTTGGCCGTGGTCTTGGTGCATCACCAGCGGGATGTGGGGATAGGCTTCAACCGCCGCCAAAATCAGGTGCTTGATGAAGGACTCTCCCGCGTATTTGCGTGCGCCCGCGCTGGCTTGCAAGATGACCGGTGCCCCTGTTTCGTCAGCAGCGGCCATGACGGCCTGCACTTGCTCCAGATTGTTGACGTTGAACGCTGGAATGCCATAGCCATTTTCAGCAGCATGGTCGAGGAGTTCGCGCATTGAGACGAGAGACATGGGGGTGGATCCTTTCAGATGGGTATTCGGGCGGGCGTTTAGTAACCGTTTGGTAACCGTTTGCGCCAATTTTACCCGGCCATGTCTTAAATCGCGCGGCTGATTTTCAGGCTGTTGGTGCCCCCGGGAGCGCCCATTGGTTCGCCGCAGGTGATGGCGTAAACGTCACCGCTTTGCACAATGTTGCGGGTCTTGAGGTGAAACTCAGCCTGCTCTAGGGCGGTATTGCGGTCGGCGCTGGTGTCCATCAGCAGTGGCTGCACATTGCGGTACATGGCCATTTTGCGCTGTGTGGCCACTTTGGGCGTGAGGGCATAAATTGGAATATGAATGCGGTGGCGGCTCATCCACAAAGCGGTAGCGCCACTGTCTGTCATCGCCACAATGGCTTTGGCACCTAAGTGGTGCGCCGTAAACAGCGCGCCCATGGCAATGGATTGGTCAATGCGGCCAAAGGTGTGACCGGTAAAGTTGGCGTCTTGCTGGTTGTCTTCGGCGGCCTCAGCAGCGGCACAGATTTTGGCCACCTCTTGGACTGTTTCTAGTGGGTATTTGCCGGCAGCAGTTTCGGCACTGAGCATGACAGCGTCGGTGCCATCGAGCACTGCGTTGGCCACATCACTGACTTCGGCGCGGGTTGGCACCGGGTTGGTGATCATGCTTTCCATCATCTGCGTGGCAGTAATTACCACTTTGTCCAGATCGCGCGCCATACGGATCATCTTTTTTTGCAGTGCTGGCACCGCTGCATTGCCCACCTCGACTGCCAAATCGCCGCGTGCGACCATGATGCCATCGCTGACGCGCAAGATGGCTTCGAGGTGCGGAATAGCTTCGGCGCGTTCAATTTTGGCGATCAAACCGGGCTTGTGCTTGTACTGCGCTGCTGCAACGTTGCACAGCTGGCGTGCCATTTCCATGTCGGTGGCATTTTTGGGAAAGCTCACCGCCACATAGTCGGCTTGGAAGTCCATTGCCGTGCGGATGTCTTCCATATCCTTGGCGGTCAGTGCTGGTGCTGTCAAGCCGCCGCCTTGTTTGTTGATGCCTTTGTTGTTGGACAGCTCGCCACCAATGCGCACCGTGGTGTGGACGGCTTCGCCGCGCACGAACTCCACCGTCAGCACAATCAGGCCGTCGTTGAGCAACAAGACATCGCCGGCCTTCACGTCGCGCGGCAGTTCTTTGTAATCCAAGCCCACACCGGCCAAATCACCCGGCTCGGTGCGCGAGGCATCGAGAACAAAAGGGTCGCCCTGTACCAGTTGGACTTTGCCTTCTGCGAACCGGCCAACGCGAATTTTTGGCCCTTGCAAGTCGGCCATGATGGCGACCTCGCAACCCGCGCGCAACGCAGCGGCGCGCACTGCAACAGCGCGGTCGATATGGTCTTGTGCGCTGCCGTGGCTGAAGTTCAGACGCACCACATTCACCCCCGCCAAAATCATCTGCTCTAACAGCGCTGGGGCGCTAGAGGCAGGGCCCAAAGTAGCAACGATTTTGGTGGCACGGTACGGCGTCATAGAAAGCTCCTGTAGGTAATTGGGTTTCAATTCTCACATGGAAGCGCGCTAGGGCTGTGCCGCCCTGCGCTAGCGTTCAGCGCGGTACAGCCAGCAGGCGCTGCACGTCGCGGTCGTTGGGCAGCGCGTAGTCGTGGCCGCGCACGATGCGGCTGTCTTCAGTGCGCACCAGTTTCAGGCTGACATAGGTAAAGTTGGCGGCGGCAGAGTAAGTGCCGACCAGCACCATAGCGGCGTTGTGGTTGCGTGCAATGTCTTTGATTTCACGCGACAGCAGCAACTCGCCAGCGCCTTCTTTGACAAAGACGTCACCGCGCAGCTTGAGTTCTTTGACGTTAAAGCCCAGCGCTGCCATGTGTGAGGCGTATTGCTCGGACAGCGTGCGCCCCAGCGGTGCCGAGCGGCTCATGTCATTGACGTTGACTACCGTAGCGACCAGCACCGGGCCAGTGCCCAAGGAGGCCATTTCAAAGCCGTTGGTCAAAGCGCCAATGGCGTCGCGGCTGCTTTGAATAAACGGGCTGGAAGATGCTTCTAAATATGTCGGCTCGGTGCGTACAGGCGGGGCGCTGTTGGAGCAACCGGCGAGCAGCGCAGCAGCCAAAGTGGCGACAGCCGCCATGACAAAAATGGGAGTCTTCATTGCGCCACGACCTTCATGTTGACGTTGCGATAAGAGGAGCGCATGAACAGCGGCGCATCGACGTTTTCAAGGTAATACACATCGGTTTTGCGGGCTAAGTATTGGCCGCCGCGTGCAACGGTGGTGGTCAAGATCATCTCGGTGTTAGTGGGGCCGCCGGTGTAGACGCTGGCGGTGTAGTCCAGCGCCGAAGTCAAGCCCAACGTAGCCAGCAATTTGACATCGACGTGTTGGTAGCGCAGACCATAGGCTGCCATCAGGCCGGAAGCCAACATAGTGAATTGGCCAGGGATGAAATGGGGCCGGTCGCTGTTGTGACGCACCACTTGGGTGTGATAGGTCACGTCCAGCAGCCCGGGGCTGGGCATTTGCTGCACAGCCGCACCGGTTTGCACCAGCTTAGTGATCAGAAACTCGCGAAACGCCAAGTCAAACTCACTCGGGTTGGGCGGCAGGGCCACATACAGTTGTGAGTTGGGGTCGATGCCAACGTGATCCAGCGTTTCCAGCGTTTGCGCCACGACGTCGCGCGAGAGCAGATCCCAGTGGCCAGCCGATCGCACTTTCGGCTGGACGGTCAGCTCAAAGTTCTCTGCCAGCGGAATGGGCGCTTTGGTGGCGCAGCCCGCTAAAACAGCAATGGCGCTGGCCAAGACAGCCAAGCTAATGGTTTTTGAAAGCACGGTGATTCCTTCTCTACGATTCAGGCACGCTGTGGACGGCATTAAGGGTTGGCATCAAGGGTTAAAACGACTGATGAACGGTGTTTATGGCGCGCTGGCTGCTGCTGCACGCTGTTGCAATATCTCCACTGCAGGCAAAGTTTTGCCTTCAAGCATTTCCAAAAATGCACCGCCACCGGTCGATATATAGCCTATTTGTTTTTCAATGCCGTATTTGGCAATCGCGGCCAAGGTGTCACCGCCACCGGCGATACTGAAAGCATTGGACGCCGCAATCGCGTGGGCAATAGTGCGCGTACCATTTTCAAAGGCGGCAAATTCAAATACGCCGACCGGGCCATTCCAGACGATAGTGCCAGCGCTGGCTAACTGCTGCGCCAAGGCACGGGCCGTCTCGGGACCAATATCCAAAATCAAATCGTCGTCTTCGACCGCATCAGCTGCTTTTACTGTGGCCGTTGCATCAGCGGCAAAGGTTTTGGCAGTGACAACGTCGGTGGGAATTGGCACCTCGGCACCGCGCGCCTTCATAGCGTCGATGACGGCGCGCGCTTGGGCCACCAAATCTGGCTCGCACAGGCTTTTGCCAATCGACAGACCCGCCGCCAGCATGAAGGTGTTAGCAATGCCGCCACCCACAATTAGCCGATCCACTTTATCCGCCAAACTCTTCAAGATAGTCAACTTGGTCGATACCTTGGAGCCGGCCACGATGGCCGTCAGTGGACGCTGCGGATGCGCCAAGGCTTGGGTGATGGCATCAATTTCTGCTGACAACAGTGGACCAGCGCAGGCAATGGGCGCGTATTGCGCAATGCCGTAGGTCGTGCCCTCGGCACGGTGCGCGGTGCCAAAAGCGTCGTTGACAAAAATATCGCACAGCGCTGCCAGTTGGTGTGCCAAGGCTTGGGTGTTTTTCTTTTCGCCGACGTTAACGCGGCAGTTCTCCAGCAGCACCACTTGGCCCGGCTGCACGTCCACGCCGCCAAGCCAGTCTGCGCGCAGCGGCACTTCGCAGCCCAGCAACTCAGACAAGCGCGCAGCAACAACTGCCAACGAGTCTTCGGGTTTAAACGCCCCCTCGGTGGGCCGCCCAAGGTGGCTGGTCACCATCACGGCGGCACCAGCGTCCAGCGCCATGCGGATGCACGCCAGCGAGGCGCGGATGCGCGTGTCTTCGGTAATATGGCCATGCGCATCAAGTGGCACATTCAGATCGGCACGAATGAACACACGCTGGCCACGGGCCTTGCCTTGGGCACATAAATCAGAAAAGCGAAGAATACTCATCAAAATGCGCGTGAAACCCCGCCCTGGAGGGCCGAGAGGCACAGCGCCGGAGAGGCGGTATGCCGCATCCAACACCTTGGGCCTTGCCTGATCACGTCTTATGTTGTCAGCCCGATTAAAAAATAGCCGCCCCTTGAGTGTCCAACAAAAAAGCCGCGTGCTGGGCAGCAACGCGGCTTAGAGACTTCAATTAGAACGATCAATCCGCCAAACGTTTGGCCAGTGCCGCCTTGGTATCGAGCAAGGCTTGGGGCATATGGTAGGTCAGCTTGTCAAAGTGCGCGTCGTGCAGCTTGAGTTCTGCTTGCCAAGCGGCTTGGTCGATGCCAGTGACGATTTCAAACTGCTCAGGCGAAAACTCGATACCAGTCCAGTTCATTTCAGCGTACTGGGGTGCCACGCCCAGCGCAGTTTCTTCGCCTTGGGCTTGGCCTTCGATGCGGTCAATCATCCACTTGAGCACGCGCATATTGTCGCCATAGCCGGGCCATACAAACTTGCCAGCGGCGTTTTTGCGGAACCAGTTGGTGGTGTAAATGCGCGGCAGTGTGGCGCCAGCGGCGGCCAGCTTGGCACCGGTATCGAGCCAGTGCTGGAAGTAGTCGCTCATGTTGTAGCCGCAAAACGGCAACATCGCGAACGGGTCACGGCGCACCACGCCTTGCTGGCCAAAGGCGGCAGCGGTGGTCTCACTGCCCATGGTGGCGGCCATGTAGACGCCTTCAGTCCAGTTGCGCGCCTCGGTCACCAACGGCACGGTGCTCGAGCGGCGACCGCCAAACATAAACGCATCAATGGCCACGCCAGCCGGGTCGTCCCACGCCGGATCGATAGCCGGGTTGTTGGTAGCAGCCACCGTGAAGCGCGAATTGGGGTGTGCAGCCTTGGCACCGGTGTCTTTGGCAATTTGCGGTGTCCAGTCGCGGCCTTGCCAGTCGATCAGGTGGTCGGGGATGACGCCGGTGTCTTGCTCAATGCCTTCCCACCACACATCGCCGTCGTCGGTCAGGGCGACGTTGGTGAAGATGACGTCGCGGGCCACGCTGGCGATGCAGTGCGGGTTGGTGGTCGGGCTCGTGCCCGGCGCGACGCCGAAGTAGCCGGCCTCGGGGTTGATGGCGCGCAGGCGGCCGTCGGGGCCCGGCTTGATCCACGCGATGTCGTCGCCGAGGGTGGTGACGTGCCAGCCCTCCATCCCGGGGCACGACGGCATCATCGCGAAGTTGGTCTTGCCGCACGCGCTCGGGAACGCCGCGGCGACGTGGTACTTGCGGCCGGCGGGGTTGGTGACGGTCATGATGAGCATGTGCTCGGCGAGCCAGCCCTCGTCGCGCCCCATGGCCGACGCGATGCGCAGCGCGAGGCACTTCTTCCCCAGCAGGGCGTTTCCGCCGTACCCGGAGCCGTAGCTCCACACCTCCCGCGTCTCCGGGTAGTGCACAATGTACTTGACCGTCGCGTTGCACGGCCAGGGCACGTCGACATCGCCTGGCGCGAGCGGCGCGCCGGCGGAGTGGACGCACGGCACGAAGGTGTCGGAGGGGCCGAGGGCGTCGACGACGGCGCGGCCCATGCGGGTCATGATGTGCATGTTGACCACGACGTAGGGGCTGTTGGTGAGCTCCACGCCGATTTGCGCGATGGGCGAGCCGAGCGGCCCCATGGAGAAAGGCAAGACGAACATGG
>CAIRYF010000323.1 GCA_903882725.1 uncultured Simplicispira sp. | reverse complement strand
CCACGAAGGCGCGGGCATCGTCATCGAAGTGGGCGAAGGCGTGACCAGCGTGCAGCCGGGTGACCATGTGATTCCGCTCTACACCGCCGAATGCGGCGAGTGCCTGTTCTGCAAGTCGGGCAAAACCAACCTGTGCGTCGCCGTGCGCGCCACGCAAGGCAAAGGCTTGATGCCCGATGGCACCACGCGCTTTTCTTACCAAGGCGAGCCAATTTTTCACTACATGGGCTGCAGCACCTTCAGCGAATACACCGTAGTCGCTGCCGTTTCGCTGGCCAAAATCAACCCCGATGCCAACCCCGAGCAGGTCTGCCTGCTGGGCTGCGGCGTGACCACCGGGCTGGGCGCGGTCAAAAACACTGCCAAAGTGCAAGAAGGCGACAGCGTGGCGGTGTTTGGCTTGGGCGGCATTGGCTTGGCGGTGATTCAAGGTGCCAAGCTGGCCAAGGCCGGTCGCATCATCGCCATCGACACCAACCCCGGAAAATTCGATTTGGCGCGCACTTTTGGTGCCACCGATTGCATCAACCCGAAAGACTTTGACAAGCCGATCCAGCAAGTCATTGTCGAGATGACGACGTGGGGCGTTGACCACAGCTTTGAGTGCATTGGCAACACCCAAGTGATGCGCGCACCGGGGCTGGGGCCAATCGGTGGTGATTGGCGTGGCCGGCGCGGGCCAAGAGATTTCGACCCGCCCGTTCCAACTGGTGACGGGGCGCAAATGGCTTGGCTCGGCCTTTGGCGGCGTCAAAGGCCGCAGCGAGCTGCCCGGCATGGTCGAGGACGCCATGAGCGGCAAAATCCAACTGGCACCGTTTGTCACGCACACCATGCCGCTGGCCGACATCAACCAAGCCTTTGATTTGATGCACGCAGGCAAGTCGATTCGCTCGGTCATCATTTATTAAGCTTTCTAAAAAGATGAGCACATAGCGCAGACTCCACAAAGGTTTGCGTATCAAAATAGCTGCAAATTCTTTAAATACCAGCGCTTGCAGCTATTTTTTTAGGAGTTATTGCCATGCACACGACGCTAGAACTGACCAACGCCCACGCCTGCTTTGGCGGTGCGCAGCGCTTTTATCAGCACCAGTCGCGCGAGATTGGCTTGCCGATGCGCTTTTCGGTCTATCTGCCGCCACAGGCTTTGCACGGCGCCAAGGTGCCCGCGCTGATCTATCTGGCCGGGCTGACCTGCAACGAAGAAACCTTTATGGCCAAAGCCGGCGCCCAGCGCTTGGCGGCCGAGCTGGGTTTGGCGCTGGTGGAGCCCGACACCAGTCCGCGCGGCGCCAATGCGCCGGGTGAGGCCGACAGCTGGGACTTTGGCGTCGGCGCTGGTTTTTATCTCGACGCTACCGAGGCACCGTGGCAGGCGCACTGGCGCATGGAGAGCTATGTGACGCGCGATCTGCTGCCACTGCTGGCCCAAAAGCTGCCAATAGACATAGAGCGCATCGGCATCTTTGGCCACTCGATGGGCGGGCACGGCGCCTTGACGCTGGCGCTGCGCCATCCGGGAATGTTCAAAAGCCTGTCAGCACTGGCACCGATTGCCGCGCCAACGCAATGCCCGTGGGGCCAAAAAGCCTTTGCCGGCTACCTAGGAAGCGACAAGGCGCAATGGCTTAACCACGATGCCAGCGCGCTGATGGCGGCGCAAACCACTGCGCCTTACCCCGGCGGCATCTTGGTCGACCAAGGCTTGGCGGACAAATTTCTCATCGAAAAGCAACTCCTGCCCGAAGCCTTTGAAGCCGCCTGCGCCAGCGTCAGCCAGCCGTTGCAGTTGCGCCGCCAGCCAGGCTACGACCACGGCTACTACTTCATCCAGAGCTTTATCAACGACCACTTGCGCCACCACGCCAGCCAATTAGGCGCATGATGCGGCCTTCGTTTTTCTCTCCTGACAGCCGGCCTGCGCCCCAGGCGGCACGAGCTATTCCATGTCTTTGCTTTTGCGCCGTCTGCTGCCCTCGCGGTTTGCTTGGGCTCCCACTTCCATCTCTACTTTCTTTGGCTCTGTAGCCACACCCAGCCAGCGCGCGCTGCATCCGGCATGGGCAGTGGTACTGATCAGCGTTTGGCTGGCCACGGTGTGCAATCTGCCTTTGTGGCGCAAGGTGGCCATGCTGCCGGGGCAGGGCAGCCTGCGCGGCTGGGGCTTTGCCTTGGCGTTTGTGCTTATCGTGGCGGCAGGCAATGCTGCGCTGCTGAGTTTGTTGGCTTGGCGCTTGACGTTCAAGCCCGCTGCCACGGTGCTGTTGCTGATGGCCGCTTTGGGTGCCTATTTCATGATGGCTTACGGCATCGTCATCGACGCCAGTATGTTGACCAATGTGCTGCAAACCGACTTGCACGAGTCACGCGACCTGCTGACTTGGCGTCTGCCAGTCACTGTGCTGGCACTGGCCGCGCCGCCGCTGCTGTGGCTTTACCCCTGTCGGCTGCGCTGCCTTGGCGCATGGCGCCAGCTGTGGCACAACGCGCTGCTGCTGTTTGTCTCTATCGGCGTCGTTGTTGTCAGCTTGCTGCTGGTGTTCCAAGACTTTTCGTCCACCATGCGCAACCACACCCAGCTGCGCTACTTGATCAACCCGCTCAATAGCGTGTATGCGCTGGGCGATATAGCCGTCCACACCCTGAACCCAGAAAATCACACGCTGCACCCCTTGGGCCGCGACGCCCAATTGGGTGCCAGCTACAGCGGACAAACCCAAGCGCCGCTGTTGGTGTTGGTGCTGGGCGAAACCGGGCGCAGTGGCAACTTTGGCCTCAACGGCTACGCCCGCCCAACAACGCCGCTGCTGTCAGCGCGCAGCGACCTGAGCAGCGCGCGCAACGCCTGGTCGTGCGGCACCAGCACCGCAGCGTCCCTGCCGTGTATGTTTTCGCACTTGGGTAAATCCCAATTTGAAAGCCGCAGCGGCAACTACGAAACTTTGCTCGACGTGCTGCAACACGCCGGTTTGGCGCTGCTGTGGGTTGATAACCAATCGGGCTGCAACGGCATTTGCGACCGCGTGCCTTACGCCAAGACCAGCGACAAGGCCGACCCGGCGCTGTGCTCTGGCGGCGAGTGCTTGGACAGCATCTTGTTAAAAGACTTGGATGCCCGCATTGCCGCTTTGCCAGCTGCGCAACGCGCACGCGGCACGGTGGTGGTGCTGCACCAAATGGGCAGCCACGGGCCGGCCTACTACAAACGCTCGCCCCTGGCGCTGAAGCAATTTCAGCCTGAATGCACCTCCAGCGCATTGCAAGAGTGCCAGCAACAGCAAATCGTCAACGCCTACGACAACAGCATTTTGGCGACTGACCAAATGTTAGAAAATACGATAAATTGGCTTCAAGCCCAATCACAGCAAGCGCAGACAGCTATGATTTACGTAGCAGATCACGGCGAGTCGCTGGGTGAAAACAACCTGTATCTACACGGCCTGCCCTATGCCATTGCGCCCGACGTGCAAAAGCGGGTGCCGTGGATCACCTGGCTCTCACCAGCGCTGCAAGCGCGCACCGGGGTCAGCACCGCCTGCCTGCAGCAAGACCTGCGCGAGCGGCGCATTACGCACGATGCCTACTTTCATTCAGTGCTGGGTTTGCTGGATGTGCGCAGCAGCGTCTACCAGCCAGAGCAAGACATTTACGCTGCCTGCCGCCAGCGGGCGCGTCCAGCATTAAAGTAGCAAAAAAACAAAGCCACTGCACACGCCCATTGCGTGCCAGTGGCTTTTGTTTTCAGTGGCTTTTATGGGGGCGGGTTCAAGTGCTTTCGCTCTCGCCCTTGGGGCTTCTGTCCATCAGCGCGGCCAGACCGTCCCGCAGCTGCAACTGGCCGTCCAGCAGCGCCACCACGGCTTCGCTGATGGGCATATCCACGCCCAAATGGCGTGCGCGCTGCACCACGGTGCGGGCGCAGTACACGCCCTCGGCGACATGGCCCAGCGAGGCCACGGCTTGCGCCAGCGTTTGGCCCTGCGCCAGCAACAGGCCAACACGGCGGTTGCGTGACAAGTCGCCGGTGGCGGTCAGCACCAAATCGCCCACGCCCGACAGACCCATAAACGTCTCGGTGCGCGCGCCCAGCGCCACGCCTAAGCGCGTCATTTCGGCCAAGCCGCGCGTGATCAGGGCGGCGCGCGCGTTCAGACCCAGTTGCAGGCCGTCGCACAGGCCGGTGGCAATCGCCAGCACGTTTTTGATGGCACCACCGGCTTCAACGCCAACGATGTCGTCGTTGGCGTAGACACGCAAACTCGGGCTGTGAAAGGCTTGCACCAAGGCGCTGCGCACGCTGGCGTGGCGGCTGGCGGCGACCAGTGCAGTGGGTTGAAAGCGGGCCACTTCGGCT
>CAIRYF010000322.1 GCA_903882725.1 uncultured Simplicispira sp. | reverse complement strand
CCTCTGAAGAAGCCTTGAATTCCATCGCCACCACGGCTTCAGAAATCAATTCAGAGACCTGAGGGCCCACCATGTGCACGCCCAAAATTTCGTCGGTGGTGGCATCGGCCAAGAACTTCACCATCCCGGTGGTGTCACCCAAAGCGCGGGCACGACCGTTCGCGAGAAACGGGAAGGTGCCCGCCTTGTAAGCCACGCCGTCTGCCTTGAGCTGTTGCTCAGTGCGACCCACCCAAGCAATTTCGGGGCTGGTGTAAATCACCCACGGCACCGTGTTGAAGTTGACATGGCCGTGCTGGCCGGCAATGCGCTCGGCTACCGCCACGCCTTCTTCTTCGGCCTTGTGCGCCAGCATCGGGCCACGCACCACGTCACCCACCGCCCACACGCCGGGCAGATTGGTTTTGCAGTCGGCGTCCACCACAATCGCGCCGCGCTCGTCCAGCTGCAGGCCGACGGCTTCGGCGTTGAGGCCGATGGTGTTGGGCACGCGGCCAATCGAGACGATGAGCTTGTCAGCGTCGAGCTTGACGGCTTCGCCCTTGGCGTTGGTGTAGGCGATATTCACGCCCTTTTTGCTGGTCTTGATGTCGCCAACCGTCACGCCCAGCTCAATCTTCAAGCCTTGCTTGTCAAAGGCTTTTTTGGCTTCTTTGGCGATCTGCTCATCGACGGCGCCGAGGAAAGTCGGCAAGCCTTCCAAAATCGTCACGTCGGCACCCAGACGACGCCAGACCGAGCCCATTTCCAGGCCAATCACGCCAGAACCAATCAGAGCCAATTTTTTGGGCACTGCGCCAATGCGCAACGCGCCGTCGTTGGACAGCACGCGCTCTTCGTCAAACGGCGTGCCGGGCAGGGCGCGGGCGTTGGAGCCGGTGGCGATAACGATTTGTTTGCCGGTCACGGTTTCGTTGGCCGCGCCAGTGATTTGAACTTCGTAGCCGCCTTCGACTGCCTTGGAAAACGCGCCCCGGCCATGAAAGAAGCTGACCTTGTTCTTTTTCAGCAGGTACAAGATGCCGTCGTTGTTTTGTTTGACCACAGCGTCCTTGCGCGCGACCATTTTGGCCACGTCCATCTTCACGCCCGTAGCGGTGATACCGTGATCGGCAAAGTGGTGGTTGGCGTGGTCAAAGTGCTCGGACGACTGCAGCAGCGCTTTGGACGGGATGCAGCCAATGTTGGTGCAGGTGCCCCCGGGTGCGGGGCCGCCCTTGTCGTTCTTCCATTCGTCGATACAGGCGACGCTGAAACCCAGTTGCGCCGCGCGAATCGCCGCGATATAGCCGCCAGGGCCAGCACCAATTACCACCACGTCAAATTGCTTGCTCATACCAATACTTTCTCTGTCAAATGTGAAAAAAACCCACCTGCGGGCAAGGCTCAAAGCCGGGCCACACGGGTGGGTCTGCAAAATTGCTTAAGAAAACACGCGCTTAGATGTCAATTAAATATCAAACAACAAGCGTGCGGGGTCTTCCAGCGCATCCTTCATGGCCACGAGGCCCAGCACGGCTTCGCGGCCATCGATGATGCGGTGGTCATACGACATGGCCAAGTAGTTCATTGGGCGAATAACGATCTGGCCGTTTTCGACCACAGCGCGGTCTTTGGTAGCGTGTACGCCCAAGATGGCCGACTGCGGCGGGTTGATGATGGGGGTAGACATCATCGAGCCAAAGGTGCCGCCATTGCTGATAGAGAAGGTGCCGCCAGTCATTTCTTCAATGCCTAACTTGCCTTCAGCAGCCTTCTTGCCAAATTCGGCAATTTTCTTTTCGATGTCGGCAAAGCTCATTTGGTCGGCATTGCGCAAAATCGGCACCACCAAACCGCGCGGCGAACCGACAGCGATACCGATGTCAAAGTAGCCGTGGTAGACGATATCGCTGCCGTCGACACTGGCGTTGATGACCGGGAACTTCTTGAGCGCATGGACTGCAGCTTTGACAAAGAAGCTCATGAAGCCAATTTTGACGCCGTGCTCTTTGCTAAAGCTGTCTTGGAACTTCTTGCGCATCTCCATCACCGGG
>CAIRYF010000321.1 GCA_903882725.1 uncultured Simplicispira sp. | reverse complement strand
TGAATCATTTCTATCCCAGGAAGAAGTCGATGCCCTATTAGAGGGTGTGACGGGCGAGAGCCAAAAAACTATCCAAGAAACCCATGCGGTGGGAGATGTGCGCAAATACGACATCTCCAGCCAAGAGCGTATCGTTCGCGGTCGTATGCCGACGATGGAAATCGTCAATGAACGGTTTGCGCGCAATTTTCGTATTGGTCTGTTTAACTTTATTCGCCGCAGTCCCGAAATCTCTGTGGGCACCGTGTCGGTACAGCGCTATAGCGCTTTTTTGCGCGAATTGGCGGTGCCGACCAACTTCAACATTGTGGCGATTCGCCCGCTGCGTGGCAGTGGCTTGATTGTGTGTGAACCATCGTTGGTGTTTGGCATTATTGATACGCTGTTTGGTGGGGTGGGCAAGTTCCAGACGCGGATTGAAGGGCGTGATTTTTCGCACACCGAGCAGCGCATCATCAATCGGCTGGTGTGGGTGTCATTTGTGCCGAGTACAAAAAAGCGTGGCTGGGTATTTATCCACTAGAGCTGGAGTACCAACGCTCAGAAATGCAGCCGCAGTTTGCCAATATTGCTACGCCCAGCGAAATTGTGGTGTCAACTGCGTTTCAGCTAGAAATTGGCGACCTGTCTGGTGCCGTGCATATTTGTATGCCTTACGCCACGCTGGAGCCAATTCGCGATGTGTTGTATTCATCGACGCAGGGCGACTCGATGGAGGTTGACCGGCGTTGGGTGCGTGTGCTCACCCGTGAAATTCAGGCTGCTGAAGTGACCTTGGTGGCCGAGTTGGCACGCACTGAGGCTACTGTTGAACAGCTGCTGGCTATGAAAGCGGGCGACTTTATCGAGCTTGACCGTGATCCGCGTATTCAAGCCTCGATCGGTGGTGTGCCGGTATTTGAGTGCCAGTACGGCACACACAACTCTAAATACGCGATTCGTATTGAGGCGTGTTTACGCAATTCAGATTTGAGCTGGACGGGAGAGAAAAATGGCAACTGAAGAAAACAATAAAAGCAATATGAACGCACCCGATGATCCGTTTGCGGGTTGGGCAGAGGCGCTGGACGAGCAAAAAAAATCAGACCCTAAGCCGGGTGACGCCGAGCAAGGCGGCCCTTTGAGTGGCGAGCCTGTTCGTCCATTTGGTGGCGGCAGTGACTCACCCATCAATGACATCAATATGGTGTTGGATATTCCAGTGCAGCTGTCGGTTGAGCTGGGCCGCACCAAGGTGCCCATCAAATATATTTTGCAGCTGGGGCAGGGCTCAGTAGTCGAATTGGATGCTTTGGCTGGCGAACCTATGGACGTCTTGGTCAATGGCTATCTGATTGCCCAAGGTGAGGTTGTGGTGGTTAATGACAAATTTGGTATTCGTTTGACCGATGTGGTCACCCCCTCTGAGCGCTTGCGCCGCGTCAGCCGTGGATAGTGTGAGCATGACTCAAACCTTGTTGGTGGTGGTGGTGTTTATCGCTGCCGTGGCTGCCCTGCCTTGGTTGATTCGGTATGTGCAGCAACGTCAGAGTAAAGCGGCTGGCGCTGTAGGTATGTCTTCTCGTGTGTTGTCTGCCATTGCTGTAGGGCCGCATCAGCGCGTTGTTACGGTAGAGGTGGGGCCAGAGCAGGCACGTACCTGTTTGGTGTTGGGTGTGACGGCGCAGCAAATTACTTGCTTGCATATTTTGGGGGCATCTGCCGTAGCAGCTGATGCAGGCTCTGTGTCGTCGTTTTCACGCGAAATGGCACGGGTGCAAACAGTATCCCAGGCCGCAGGGGAAGCTTCCCATGGTTAGCCCAGCAGTGCCAGTTTCTTGGGCGCGCCACCCTACGGCGTGCGGTATGGCGTGCGGTGTGGCGCGCGTTGGCACTGTCAGTGTCACTGCGTTGGGGCTGATCTGCGCTGCCCTTGCGCCGGGTGCAGCGCAAGCGGCTGGTTCGTTGCCGCTGTTGGTGGGATCGGGCAGTGGGGGATCTAGTTTTTCGGTGCCCATCCAAACGCTGTTGTTCTTTACTGCCCTGTCGTTTTTGCCGGCAATTTTGCTGATGATGACCGGCTTTACCCGCATCGTGATTGTCTTGTCGTTGCTGCGCCAAGCTTTGGGTACGCAATCGGCACCGCCGAATCAGGTGATTGTTGGCTTGTCACTTTTTCTAACGTTCTTTGTTATGGGGCCCACGCTGGACCGCGTGTATCAAGACGCCTATTTGCCCTACACCACCAATGCCATTAATTTTGAGCAGGCGTTGGACAAGGCGGAAGCGCCGATGCGCCAGTTCATGCTCAAGCAAACGCGCGAGTCAGATTTTTCTTTGTTTGCGCGCTTGGCCAAGCTCGATGACCGCGTAACGGCCGAGGTTGCGCCGCTGCGGGTGCTGGTGCCGGCGTTTGTCACCAGCGAGTTGAAGTCGGCCTTTCAGATCGGCTTCATGATCTTCATTCCGTTTCTGGTGATCGACATGGTGGTTTCTAGCATTTTGATGTCGCTGGGCATGATGATGCTTTCGCCGGTGCTGGTTGCTTTGCCGTTCAAACTGATGCTGTTTGTGCTGGCCGATGGCTGGAATTTGTTGATTGGCTCACTGGCCGCTAGTTTTGTGACTTGAGGGGGATGCTGTTATGACGCCACAGTTGGCTTTAACCGTCGGGCGCGAGGCTCTCACTTTGCTGCTAATGCTCTCCATGCCCGTGCTGGGGGTGGTGATGGCGGTGGGCTTGTTGGTGAGTATTTTTCAGGCAGTCACGCAAATCCACGAAGCGACGCTGGCCTTTGTGCCCAAGCTGATTGCTGCCATGCTGGTTTTCACCATCGCTGGGCCGTGGATGCTGAGTACTTTGGTGGACTTCATTCGTCGCTCTATCTTGTCGATTCCATCAATGATCGGCTAGCCGATCCGTGTCCTTGTGATCACGTTTTCTGAGGCACAACTGATGGCGTGGGTGTCGCCCATCTTGTGGCCTTTTTTGCGTGTGCTGGCTATGTTTTCGTCGGCACCGCTGTTTTCGATGCACGTCATTCCCATGCGCGCCAAAATTGGCTTGGCTTTTTTCGTTGCCTTGAGTTCGCAGGCTATGCTGGGCAACCAGCCCGTCATCTCTTTGACTGGGCCTGATGCTTTGGCTGCTGTGGCCCAGCAGGTGGTGGTTGGTATAGCGATTGGTTTTGCCGTGCGCTTGGTGTTTTCATCGGTCGAGTTGGCGGGCGAAGTCATCGGCCTGCAAATGGGCCTGAATTTCGCCTCCTTCTTTGACCCGAGCAGCAATGCCCGCATCAGCGCCGTGGCCCGATTTTTTGGCAATATGTCGATGCTGCTGTTTGTGGTGATCAATGGGCATTTGATGGTGCTGTTGGCGGTGGTCAAGAGCTTTGATGCCTTTCCGGTCAATGGTAATTTTTTACAATCTTTGGCTCAGATGCGCCTTTATGAGCTGGGTTCATCGCTGTTTTCCAGCGCTTTGTGGATTGCGTTGCCCATGGTGGTGTTGCTGCTATTTGTCAATTTAACCTTGGGCATCATCTCGCGCGTGGCACCGCAGATGAATATTTATGCCGTGGGTTTTCCTGTGACCCTGACCGTGGGAATGCTGGGCATTGCCGCCACTTTGCCCCTGTTGGAGCAGCCGGTGATGACGCTGATGCAGCGCGCTATCGACCTGTTCGCCAGCCTGCGTTAGTGTTAGCAGTGGCTTATGGATGTTTTTGCTATAATATTCATAGCTTCTAGCGCTTGTTGCATAAGGGCTAGAGGCTAATTTGGCCATAAATATGGCTGGTGAGACCTGAAGCTCAAACCAAGTTGTTGCGAATGGCGTAGACGGTCAACTCTGCATTGTTGGTGAGTTTGAGCTTTTCCAGCACCCGCGAGCGGTAGACGCTGACGGTTTTTGGGCTCAACATGAGCTCTTCAGCAATGTCAGACAGGCGGTTGCCGGTGGCTATTTTCAGCAGCGTTTGTAACTCGCGCTCGGACAGGGTGGTGTGGGGTGCCTCCAGCGTCGGCTGAGAGACGCTTTCGGCCAGCATTTGCGCGACTTCGGGGGTTAGGTATTTGCGCCCCAGCATCAGCGTGCGCACGGCAGTGATCAATTCCAGTGGGTCAGATGCCTTGTTGGCGTAGCCTTGGGCACCTGCGCGCAGGCAGCGCACAGCGTATTGGTCTTCTGGGTACATCGACACAATCAGCACCCGAATGGCAGCGTGGGTTTCGCGCACGCTGGCCAGCACTTCTAGGCCGCTGCGGCCCGGCATATTCAAGTCGAGCAGTAATACGTCGCAATTGGCGGTGCGCAAAATGTCGCGCAGTTCAGCGTAGCTGGCTGCTTCGCCGGTCACCTCAATGTCGGGAGCCTCGACCAGCGTATCGCGAATACCGCGTCGCACTACGGCATGGTCGTCGCATAGCACCACTTGAATCATCAAACTGCGCGTGAAACCCCGCCGTTCAGGGCGGGGAGGTAGAGCGCCGGATGCGCAGCATCCGTCGTTGTGGGCCTTGCCTGTTCACGTCCTGTGTTGTCGGCCCGGTTGAAGAAATAGCCGTAACCATCACCGCGCTGAATCACGCGGCAGTGCCTGTGGCTGATGCCTTGCACCACGACGGCTTTGCCGCCCTGGTGCTTCTGGATGTTGAAAGAGCCGCTGGCCCGGATCGCTACCCGGCCTGTGTGGATACCGGCTTTCGCGCCCGATGGCACGTCAGCGCGAACCATGTCGCCCGTGCCAAAACCCTGCACACGCTTGCTGCGCATCAGGTAGCCGCGTGGGAAGCCAAATTTGTTCAGTCTTGTGCGCTGGTAGCTGCCCCGGCCTGTGGCTTTGAGGGTTAAGGTGGGGCGCTGCCAGTGTTGAATGGCATCTATTTTTCCCACGCAAGCGGCGTCCAGCGCGTGCGTTTTTGGGATTCCCAAAGTGCAGCGGTTGAATTTGGTTCTGCCGCCAGAGGCAAGCTCTACTGGCAGGCCCGTCGCTTTGAGGGCATTGGCCAGCGCCCAGCGGGTGGCATTCACTGCCGCTGCATCGCGCAAAGGTTTCTTGGCGCTGGCCAATACGTTTGCCAGACGCTTTGGGTCTTTGGCCAGAAAATCTTCAATGCTGCGCGCCGCTTTTTTCTGGTTGCAGCACGAGCAAGCCAGCGTCAGGTTGGACGCCCGGTTGCTGCCGCCTTGCGCTTTGGGGCGGATATGTTCGATTTGCAGCGGTACATCCTTGATGTCGCAGTAAGCGCACTGGCGCCCCCATTTCTCCAGCAGGTACTCGCGCAGTTCGTAGCCAAACAGAGTGCCTTGCTGGTATTGGATGCCCGATATTTCTGGGTTTTGCAGGGCTTGCATATCAAAGCGCACCAGCTCGCAGCTGATGGCTCTGATGGGCGCCCAGCGCTGGATGCGCCCCACCCATGTCATGCAGGTGTCCACCCGGTGTTGGAGCGAGGGCGCCAGCCAGCCCGATTTTTTGTTGCCGCGATGGAGAAAACGCGGCGCGCGATAGCGCAAATTGCTTCTGCGGCGGCGGCGCATCTGGCGGCGGACGGTCAGTGCTTCGGAGATTTGCCTGCCGCGATGCACCAGTTCCATCAAGTTCAATACGACGGAGCTGGTTTGCACTTCACCGCTCTGCGGGTCGATGACTTGGGCATCTCGAACCAGTGCCAGGCCGGTGGTTTTGCTGCCGGGGTCGAGTTTGAGGCGCAGCGGCTGCAACTCACAAGAAGCCACTTCACGGTCTACCAGCCGGATCACCATGGGTACGAGGCGATGCACCCGCGCCCGACCGCGCTCCAGCAGCAGCCGGGCGCGCTTTTCGGTGCAGGGCATCAGCGCCTTGCCTTGTCGATCCAACACAAAAACCGCCATTTGTCTCTCCAAAACTCCGTTGTCTTTCCAGTAGTCAAACCCTTACGGGCCTGGTAACGGGTCTCTTGCGAGACCGCTCCCCTCGGGAATGTCAGCAACCGGCTCCAGCCTTTGCAGGCTGCGGTCAAGACCTTCGAACTTTTACCTTGGTTCAGCATGATCAAGACCTTGCAGAGCAGCAAACTGAGGAAGCATTTGCTGGTGCGTCTGAACGACCTGTTGTTAACGCAGCGGACTGGTTACCGCTTTCCCTGGTCAACCTGGCTTGGCACCTTTTGGCTTCAAGCCCCATCCTTTAGGGTGGGGTAGTTGACGTGGTGATGGTTTGCGGCGTGCTTGTCAAAGGTTTTTTGCTGCGCGGGGTTTAGCTCGGCATAAAAAGCCAAGGCGGCATCGGCCCGCAGATCGGCTTGGGCGTGGCGCTGGGCGCGTTGGGCGCGCATCCGTTCAATGCGCTCGGGGGTAG
>CAIRYF010000320.1 GCA_903882725.1 uncultured Simplicispira sp. | reverse complement strand
GGTAATGCACGATGTATTTGGTATCGGGGTTGCACGGCCAGCTGGTGGTGTCCTTTTCGCCCGCAGCCAGCGGCGCGCCGACGGTGTGCATACAGGGCACAAACGCGCCTTCGACGCCCAACACGTCGTACACGGCTTTGCCCATGCGCGTCATCAGGCGCTGGTTGACGGCCACGTAGGCGCTGTCGGTCAGCTCCACGCCAATGTGGGCGATGTGGCTGCCCAGCGGGCCCATGCTGAACGGCACGATATACATCGTGCGCCCTTGCATACAGCCGTCAAACAGCGGGTTGAGCGTGGCACGCATTTCTGCCGGATCCATCCAGTTGTTGGTTGGGCCAGCGTCTTCTTTTTTCTCGGAGCAAATGTAGGTGCGGTCTTCGACGCGCGCCACGTCCGACGGATCGGAGCAAGCCAAAAAGCTATTGGGGCGCTTGGCTGGGTTGAGTTTTTTGAAGGTGCCAACATCGACCAATTGCTGACACAGCAGGTCGTATTCTTCTTGGCTGCCGTCGCACCAGTGCAGCTGGGCGGGTTTGCACAGGGCCACCATGTCGGCCACCCACGCCAGCAGACGGGCGTTTTTGACGTAAGTGGGGGCATTAAGGCTCAAGCCTTGCATATGGGGAGAATTCATCGAGCGCATCCTTAAAGTGAAAAACAATTTTTTCAAAAGAAGCGCCCCGCGCTGCCACTGCCTTTGAAAAAACAGCTGATCAACTCAGTCGGCGAAGGGGAAGGGAATCGGCTGCGCGATATTGACTGGGATAGCGATTTTAAGAAGCTACCGGTGTTTTGTCTTCCCAATGGGCATCAAAATTATGCATAAAAAGCATGATGTTATGCGTAAAATGAAAATCAGAGCATCGCGGCTTCCAGTCCGGCACTGCGCAACTGCTCCAGTACCTGCGCTACGTGCGCGTGGCCACGGGTTTGCAGCACCAGTTCAATCTCGACGTTTTGCGCTGCCAGCAGCGTGAAGGCGCGCTGGTGATGTACCTGTTCGATATTGGCACCGGCCTCGGCCACCGTGGCGGTGATGCGCGCTAACGCGCCGGGCGTGTCGCGCGCGCTGACCTTGATGCGCGCCAGCCGCCCCGAGCGCGCCATGCCGCGTTCAATGATCGACGCCAGCAGCAGCGGATCGATATTGCCGCCGCACAGCACCAAGCCGACCTTTTGACCAGCAAAGCGCTCGGGGTAGCGCAAGAGCGCTGCCAGCCCGGCCGCGCCTGCGCCTTCGACCAGGGTTTTTTCAATCTCCAGCAGCATCAGCACCGCTTGCTCGATGTCGCCCTCATCGACCAGCACCAAGTCGTTCACCAGCCGCCGGATGACCTCTTGCGTCATGGTGCCCGGCGTGCCGACGGCAATGCCTTCGGCAATGGTCGAAGTGCCTTGCGGGTAGTGCGTGCCTTGGATGGCGTTGACCATCGTCGGAAAGCGCGTGGTTTGCACGCCAATCAACGTGATGTCCGGGCGCAGCGCACGCGCCGCTGTGGCCACCCCGGCCATCAGCCCGCCGCCGCCGACGGCAATCACCAGCGTGTCGAGGTCGGGCACAGCGGCCAGCATCTCCAGCCCCAGCGTGCCTTGGCCTGCGGCCACGGCCTCATCGTCATACGGGTGGACAAACACCAAGCCCTGCGCATCGGCCAGCGCGTGGGCGTGGGCGCTGGCGGCTTCGAGCGTATCGCCATGCAACACCACCTCGGCACCAAAACCGCGCGTGCGCTCGACCTTCACGCCGGGCGTAAAGCGCGGCATGACGATGACGGCGCGAATGCCCAGCCGCTGCGCGTGATAAGCCACGCCCTGCGCGTGGTTGCCGGCGCTCATGGCAACGACGCCGCGCGCGCTCTCTGCGGGCGTCAGCTGCGCCAACTTGTTGCAAGCGCCGCGCTCTTTGAACGAGGCGGTGAACTGCAGGTTTTCAAACTTCAAAAACACCTGCGCGCCGACGATGTCGGACAGGGTTTTGGACT
>CAIRYF010000319.1 GCA_903882725.1 uncultured Simplicispira sp. | reverse complement strand
GGGGATAGGGAAAATGACTTGATTTTCGCCCCATAAGAGCAAGAAAGCTTCTCTTTTGGGGGCTCCATCAGACGGTATTGCTTAACAAAACCGAAGGTGCCCGCTGCCAGTCAATGAAAGCACCTAAAAGGTTTTTTCTACGGTGCGGATGATAAGCGAAGAGGTTCGAAGGCTATGGGCTCGGCGGCCAAGGCTACCAAGCCGGCTCCGTTTTAAAGTCTTGTGCCCCTAAGCGGTAATCTCGGCACTCTCAAGAACTGGGGCAGGCTTTGCCAACGCACTAGATAAATGAGGTGTTCCAAGCAAGTCGCCAGCGTCAATACCCGTGAGAGCGGCTCATTGTCGTGGCTATTTTTTAACCGGGCCGACAACACAAGACGTGAAAAGGCAAGGCCCAAAGCAACGGATGCTGCGCATCTGGCGCTCTACCTCCCCGCCCTGAATGGCGGGATTTCACGCCCATTTTGATGAACGTCTCTGCCGCCTCTATTTTGGTTGTTGATGATGAGCCAGACCTGCGCACGCTGTACGAGTTGACCTTGCTGCGCGAAGGTTACCGCGTCACTACCGTCGGCACGCTGCAAGAGGCCCGCGAACAACTGCAAACACAGCGCTTTGATGTTGTCATCAGCGATATGCGCCTTCCCGACGGCTTTGGTATGGCGCTGCTGCAAGAGCTGCGCACGCAGCAGCGGCGCGAGCGTTGCGTCGTCATGACTGCCTATGGCTCGGCAGAAAATGCTGTTGAAGCTTTGCGCTCGGGCGCTTTTGACTACCTGACCAAACCGGTTGACCCCAAACAATTTCGTTTGGTGGTGGCCTCGGCGGTGCAAGGCAGCGGCGGTATGTTGGCGACCCACAACGCCGCACGCTCCCAGCCAACACGCAGTGGCTACAGCAGCAACGGCAAACCCGACTGCCCCGATAACGCCAACGAAGCCCTGGCCCGCTTGGTCGGCACCTCCGAGGCCATGCGCCATGTCAAACAGCGGATACTGAAAATTGCCCATAGCATGGCACCGGTGTTGGTGTGCGGTGAGTCAGGCACTGGCAAAGAGCTGGTGGCACAAGCGCTACACGCTAGCAGCCAGCGCGCCGCTGGCCCGTTGATAGCCGTCAACTGCGGTGCCATTCCCGAGAACTTGTTAGAGGCCGAATTCTTTGGCGCGCGCAAAGGCTCCTACACCGGTGCCACGCAAGACCGGCCCGGCTACTTTCAAGCCGCGCAGGGCGGCACCTTGTTTTTGGATGAAATCGGCGACCTGCCGCTGGCAATGCAAACCAAGCTGCTGCGCGCCATCCAAGAGCGCAGCGTGCGCCCCATTGGCTCGACGCAAGAAGAAAACGTCGATGTGCGCATCATCAGCGCCACGCACCATGATTTGGCCCAAGAGGTGCAGAGCGGGCGCTTTCGACAAGACCTGTACTACCGCCTCAATGTCATTGAAATTGACATTCCACCGCTGCGCGAGCGCCGTGAAGACCTGCCTGCGCTGTGCGCCGCCCTGCTAGAGCGCATTGCCCACGAATCAGGGCTGACAACGCCAGCATTGACGCCTGCACTGACGCCCGCAGCGCTGGCAGCTATTGCCGCCCATCCGCTCAAGGGCAATGTCCGCGAGCTAGAAAACCTGCTGCACCGCGCTGTGGCCTTGAGCGACGGCGAAACGCTGCACATCGAATCCACAACGTCAGCGCAGGGTTCATCTGCTGCGTCCTCAGTCCCTAGAGTCCTGACAACAACTAGCGCCCCCGCATCGCCCAGACAACCCCTGACCGATGCCGACCTACCGCACGATCTGCCTCACGATCTGCAGGCTTGGCTGGACCAACAAGAGCGCGACATTTTGGTGCGCGCCCTGCACGCCAGCGGCTTTAACCGCACCGCTACTGCCGTTCGCTTGGGTATCAGTCTGCGCCAAATCCGCTATCGCATTGCACGCCTGAACATTGCCGTGCCACAAGACACCGACCCCCATGCCGACACCGAGCACTGAAACGCCAGCGCTGTCCGTCAACGCTTGGGATGGCGGCTGGCACCGCAGCGCCGTGCGCCAGCCCTCACCCAACTTTGGCCCTCGCCCAGCAGGTGTGGTGCTGGACTTGCTGGTGCTGCACTCGATCAGCCTGCCGCCGGGCGAATACGGCGGCGGCTACGTGCAAGCACTGTTTGCCAACCGCTTGGACTGGGATGCCCACCCGTACTTTCAGCGTATTCGCGGCCTAGCGGTATCGGCGCATTTCTTTATTACCCGCAGCGGCGCGCTGTGGCAGTTTGTCGATTGTGAGCAGCGTGCTTGGCACGCTGGCGTTTCGTGCTACCGAGGCCGCCACCAGTGCAATGACGACTCGATTGGCATCGAACTTGAAGGTCTAGAAGGCCAGCACTTTGAGTTGGCGCAATACGCCACTTTGGCATCTTTGTGCCACGACTTGGCAGCGCGCTACCCAATACAACACGTTGCTGGCCACGAGCATATTGCCCCCGGGCGCAAGGCCGACCCCGGCGCTGGTTTTGACTGGCCGGGGCTGCAGCAGCGGCTGCAGTGGGCAGCCGAGCGCTTTCCGGCAGCAGCACTTTAATGCTACTAAAATAATAGCTGTAACCGCTTATATCTATTGGGCCATAGGCCATTTTTACTATAAATTCTGGGTTAAGTTGCAAGGAATATGGGAGTGCTAGAAAAAAGGCGGCAGGTTGCTGCACTACACTACCAGTAGTGTTTGCTATATAAAAAACACCTACATTTAGCGTGTGGTATGAATCCAAAGTCATACCACACGTTTTCTTTTGACGCGGCCCCGCGCGGCCACCGCCCTCTCTTTCTTGCCCTTCAACGAAAACGCCATGCAGTCAGCCCTGAACGCCCTTTCTACGCCCCTAGCCATTGCCCCGAATGCCCCGCAAGGCGGCGGCGGCGGCGATGCCGCTCTGCCCGACTACCAAATCCTGCGCCGCAACGGTGCGGTGATGCCGTTTGAGCCGCAAAAAATCGCCATCGCGCTGACGAAAGCCTTTTTGGGCGTACACGGCACGCAAGGCGCGGCCTCGGCCAGCGTGCGCGAAGCGGTCGAGACGCTGACCGACACCGTGGTGCGCGCCCTGACGCGCTCGCGCCCCGGCGGCGGCACCTTTCATATTGAAGACGTGCAAGACCAGGTTGAACTCGGCCTGATGCGCAGCGGCCATCACGAAGTGGCGCGCGCCTATGTGCTGTACCGCGAGCGCCACGCGCAAGAGCGCGCCCGCCAGCAAGCCGCTGCCGCGCCCGCGCACCCGGTGCTGCACGTGGTCGATGGCGACCAGCGCTACCCGCTCAACATCGAACGCCTGCAAGCGCTGATTGCCGACGCCTGCTCGGGCCTGGGCACAGACGTCCACGCCGCGCCGATTTTGAGCGAAACCCTGCGCAACCTGTACGACGGCGTACCGGTCGATGAGGTCTACAAAGCCGCCATCCTGGCCGCACGCACGCTGATCGAAAAAGACCCGGACTACACCTATGCCACCGCGCGCCTGCTGCTGCACACCATCGCCAAAGAGGTGCTGGGCAAAGACGTGACACAGGCCGAATTGGTCACCGAATACGCCAGTTACTTCCCCACGTTTATTGCCAAAGGCGTGAACGCCGAGCTGCTGGACCCACAGCTGCTGACTTACGACTTGCCGCGCTTGGCCGCTGCGCTGCAGCCGTCGCGCGACTTGCAATTTGACTACTTGGGCCTGCAAACGCTGTTTGACCGCTATTTTTTGCACGTCCAAAAAACCCGCATCGAACTGCCGCAAGCCTTTTTTATGCGCGTCGCCATGGGCCTGGCGCTGAAAGAAGCCGACCGCGAAGCGCGGGCGATTGAGTTTTATGAAGTGCTGTCGTCGTTTAACTTCATGTCCAGCACGCCCACGCTGTTCAACAGCGGCACGCTGCGCTCGCAGCTGTCGTCTTGCTACCTGACCACCGTGCCCGACGACTTGGGCGGCATTTACGACGCCATCAAAGAAAACGCGCTGCTGTCCAAATTTGCCGGTGGCCTGGGCAACGACTGGACGCGCGTGCGCGCCTTGGGCGCCCACATCAAAGGCACCAATGGCGAATCGCAAGGCGTGGTGCCGTTTCTGAAAGTGGTCAACGACACTGCTGTAGCGGTAAACCAATGCTTTGCCCCTGACACGGGCGTATACACCTCGCAAGGCGTGCGCCCCATCCGCGACATCCGCCCGGGCGATTTGGTGCTGGGCCACAGCGGCCAGTACCGCACCGTGACCGAACGCATGGTGTACAACCAGCACGAAGCCATGGTGGCCCTGGACGTCAAGCACAGCCTAGAGCCGCTGGAAGTCACCGATGCCCACCCGTTCTGGGCTCTTCAGGGGGTGCCGCTGGGGCAGGCCAACGCCCGCACCGACGCTTGGCTGGACAAAGGCAAGGTGGCACCGCAGTGGGTCGAGTCCGGTCACCTGCAAGCGGGCGACTACATCGGCTTTGCCATCCCGAGCGAAGTGGTGCCGGTGGTGGGCTTTACTGAGGACGACGCACGCCTGTACGGCATCTTGCTGGGCGATGGCCATCTGTCCAAAAACGGTATGCAGTGGGGGGTATCGGGCAACCCGCAATCGGATGTGCATCTGGAGTTTGTGCGCAGCTATTTGCAACAGCGCAGCATCCACAGCTGGGAAACGGGCCGGGGCACGACTTACGTGCAAATCCACTGGGCATCGGGTCGCGGCGCGCTGCGCGACGGCACCACGGGCCGCATCAGCAGCGCCGACGCGCCCACGCTGGCGCTGGGCTACGACGACTTGTACGACGATGCCCACCAAAAGCGCATCGCCCCGCGCCTGAGCCATTTGCCGCGCCAGCAGATGCTGGCCATGCTGCAAGGTCTGCTGGAAACCGACGGCTGCGTCTCGCACGGCAAGGAGCTGACATTTACCTCCAGCTCCGAGGCCTTGGCCCACGGCGTGCGCTACCAGATGCTGCGTCTGGGCGTGCCGGTCGCTGGCCAAAAACGCACCCGCCAGCACCAGCACACGGGCCAGCGTTCGGATGGCTCTGTCGTGGCGTTCAACCACACCGGCACCAGCATTGATTTGCGCATCCCCGCCATTGCCCCTCTGGCCGAGCGGCTGGGCGCCAAGCGGTGAGCAAACGCAACTGGCTGGTGCGCGACGGCGTGGTGTTCTCGCGCATCCGCGCGGTACGTCCCATGACGCCCAAGCCGCTGGTGGTGGACTTGAAGGTGGATGTAGATGCGTCGTACCAGACCGTGGCCGGTCTGGCGCACAACGGCGGCAAACGCAAGGGCGCGGTGTGTACCTATCTGGAGACGTGGCACCTGGACATTGAAGAATTTTTGGAGCTGCGCAAAAACACCGGCGACGACCGCCGCCGCACGCACGACATGAACACCGCCAACTGGATTCCCGACCTGTTCATGCGCCGGGTGATGGAAAAAGGCCAGTGGACGCTGTTTTCGCCCAATGACGTACCCGATTTGCACGACAAATTTGGCGTGGAGTTTGAGCAGGCTTATGTCGCCTACGAAGCCCAAGCGGCGCGCGGTGAACTTGCGCCGTCCCGCACCATTGCCGCCAGCGACCTGTGGCGCAAGATGCTGACCATGCTGTTCGAGACTGGCCATCCGTGGATCACTTTCAAGGACGCCTGCAACGTGCGCTCGCCCCAGCAGCACGTTGGCGTGGTGCATTCGAGTAACCTGTGTACCGAAATCACCCTCAACACCAGCGACACTGAAACGGCGGTTTGCAATCTCGGCTCGATCAACCTGCCCCAGCACCTAAAAAACGGCAGCCTCGACCACGCCAAACTGCAAAAAACCATCACCACCGCGCTGCGGATGCTCGACAACGTCATCGACATCAACTACTACGCGGTGCAAAAAGCCAAAGACTCCAACCTGCGCCACCGCCCGGTCGGCCTCGGGCTGATGGGCTTTCAAGACAGCCTGTACGAACTGCGCATTCCCTACGCCTCGCAGCAGGCAGTGGAATTTGCCGACCAGTCGATGGAAGCGATTTGCTACTACGCCTACTGGGCCTCGACCGAGTTGGCGCGCGAGCGCGGCCAGTACGAGACCTACCCCGGCTCGTTGTGGAGCCAAGGCATCTTGCCGTTTGACACCATGGAGATGCTGCAAACAGCGCGCGGCGGCTACGTCCAAGTCGATCGCTCGTCCACGCTGGACTGGGATGCGCTGCGGCAAAAAATTGCCCGCGACGGGATGCGCAACTCCAACTGCACCGCCATTGCGCCGACGGCCACCATCTCCAACATCGTCGGCGTCGATGCCTCGATTGAGCCGTGCTTTGGCAACCTGTCGGTCAAGTCGAATCTGTCGGGCGAGTTCACCATCATCAACGGCTACTTGGTGCGCGACTTGAAGGCACTGGGCCTGTGGGACGACGTAATGGTGATGGATTTGAAGCACTTTGATGGCTCGCTGCGCCCGATTGACCGCATCCCCCAGCACATCAAAACCCTGTACGCCACGGCGTTTGAAGTCGAAACCACCTGGCTGGTCGAAGCCGCCGCGCGGCGGCAAAAGTGGATTTACCAAGCCCCATCGCTCAACATTTATATGGCAGGCGCCTCGGGCAAAAAACTGGATGAAACCTACAAATTGGCGTGGCTGCGCGGACTCAAAACGACGTACTACTTGCGCACCACCAGCGCCACGCACGCCGAAAAATCCACCGTGCAAAGTGGCCGTTTGAATGCTGTGTCGTCGGGCCAGGCCGCTGCACCCAGTGCCACCGCACCGGCCGCACCCGCTGCCTTGGCAGCACCGGCCACCGATGTGAAGTTTTGCGCCATCGACGACCCCGGCTGCCAAGCCTGCCAATAAACCTCTGCCCCGCCGCCCTGCGCCCGCCCCCTGTGCGGTGGGGGCGCGGCCTGTGTCCACTAACAACAGATAAGCGCCGCAGCGTGCATTAGCGCTTTGCATTTTGCGGCGCTGCTTTCATAATCAGAGCACTGGAAAATCTATGCTGAATTGGGACGAAGAAGTCACTACCTCCTTGCCAACCACCTTCGACAGCGGCCCCGCACCCCAGCGCCCGACGGCTCAGTCGCCCGCGCCGATCCAGTTCACCACTTTGCCTATATTTACGGCCCCAGCCCCGGTGCCTTCTGCGGTTGTAGCTCCTGTTTTTGTAGCGCCACAGCAGCACCGAGTCAATGCCGCTGACAAGCGAATCATCAACGGCCAGACCGACGTCAACCAGCTGGTGCCGTTCAAATACAAATGGGCGTGGGAAAAGTATCT
>CAIRYF010000318.1 GCA_903882725.1 uncultured Simplicispira sp. | reverse complement strand
TCCCAAATGCGTTTGCCCAGCTCGCCAGGGTAGGGCGGGAAATCGAGTCCGTCGGCTTCCTTGCCGAGCTTGATGCAGTGGACGGTGCGTGCCATGAAAATTTCCTTGTGGGTCTGTGGGGTTGGGAGAGGGGATGGTTATATGCTTTTGGGCTTAAAGAACTGAAATTTTATTCTTTCCAGTTTTTAAGCAGACCTTACAGAATGCATTACAGCGGTGATTTACACCGTTTTTCATATTCTTCTGAGGTTCCCCATGCAAATTCGCCGCCACTTTATCAAGTTTCCTTTTGCCGCCGTCCTGAGCAGTGCCTTAGCCCTGACAGCATTACCGGCGTTGGCCCAGTCCGTGACCTTGCTCAATGTGTCCTACGACCCAACGCGCGAGCTGTATGTGCAGTTCAATCAAGCCTTTGCCAAGCACTGGAAGGCCCAAACCGGCCAAGACGTGACTTTTCAGCAGTCGCATGGCGGCTCGGGCGACGCGACTGCGTCATAATTCATGCCTTATTGGCCTGTAGCCCAATAGATACGTGCGCTTTAAGCTATAAAAAAAATAGTGGCAAGCACCACCACGATCGGCGTACAGTGCCCCACCGCTTTTTATCTACCCTTTTTTCATGATCGATATTCGGGCACTTTCCCTGATTTACCCCGGCCCACAAGGCCCTGTCAAAGCGCTGCGCGGCATCGACCTGCATATCCAGCCAGGCGAGGTGTTTGGCATCATCGGCAAAAGCGGCGCGGGCAAAAGCTCGCTGGTGCGCACCATCAACTTACTCAACCGCCCCACCAGCGGTGCCGTCATCGTCAATGGGCGCGATGTGATGCAGCTAGGCGATGCCGCGCTGCGCGCGGCGCGCCGGGAAATTGGCATGGTGTTTCAGCACTTTAATTTGCTGTCGTCGCGCACGGTGTTTGACAACGCGGCACTGCCGCTGGAGCTGGCCGGCATGGACAAGGCGGCCATTCGCCAGCGCGTTGATCCGCTGCTGGAGCTGGTTGGCCTGAGCGCGCTGGCCCAGCGCTATCCGGCGCAAATCAGCGGCGGGCAAAAGCAGCGCGTGGGCATTGCGCGCGCGCTGGCCAGCCAGCCCAAGGTGTTGCTGTCGGACGAAGCCACCTCGGCGCTCGACCCCGAAACCACGCGCTCTATCCTAGCGCTGCTGCGCAAAATCAACCGCGAGATGGGCCTGACGGTGGTGCTCATCACCCACCAAATGCAAGTCATCAAAGAAGTCGCCGACCGCGTGGCAGTGATCGACGGCGGGCGCATTGTCGAAATCGGCCCGGTGCTAGAGGTATTTACCCGCCCGCAGCAGGCGGTGACGAAAAGTCTGGTCGATGAAATCGTGCCGCAAGAGCTGCCCGCCAGCGTGCTGCAAAGGGTGCAGGCGCTGTCGGCGCAGTTGGATGGCAACAGCGGCCAGTTGCTGCGCTTGTCTTATGCCGGCGAAAGCGCTTACCAACCCATCTTGTCGCACCTGATCCGTGAGCTGGGGCTGGACTTGAGCATCTTGCACGGGCAGATTGACGAAATTCAGGGGCAAACTTTTGGTTCGCTGGCGGTGTTTGCCAGCGGCGGCGCGGCGCAGATGCACAGCGCTGTCGCCTATTTGCGCAGCCACGGCGTGCAAGTCACCACACAGGAGACAAACCATGTTTGAGAACTTTTCGGACACGATGCTGGAGCTGTTTGCCACCTCGCTGTGGGAGACAGTGGTAATGGTGGGCATCTCGGGCGTGGTGGGCGCTTTGATTGGCGTGCCGCTGGGCGTGTTTTTGCGCCTGACCGACCACGGCGGCGTGCTGGAAAACGGCCCGCTCAACAAAGTCGTCGGCTGGATCGTCAACGCCGCGCGCTCGACGCCCTTCATTATTTTGCTGGTCGCCATCATTCCGCTGACGCGTTTGATTGTCGGCTCGTCCATTGGCACCGCCGCTGCCGTGGTGCCGTTGACGCTGGCAGTAGCGCCGTTTATGGCCCGCTTGGTCGAGACGGCGCTGCGCGAGGTCGATAACGGTTTGGTCGAAGCGGCGCAGGCCATGGGGGCCACCACCAGCCAAATCGTCTGGAAAGTGCTGCTGCCCGAAGCCATGCCCGGCATCGTTGCGGGCCTGACCATCAGTTTTGTCAGCCTGACCGGCTACTCGGCCATGGCCGGGGCGGTGGGCGGTGGTGGTTTGGGGGATTTAGGCATTCGCTATGGTTATCAGCGTTTTTTGCCCGATGTGATGCTGGTGGTGGTGCTGATCCTGATCTTTTTTGTCCAAGCGATTCAAAGCCTGGGCGACTGGGCGGTGCGCCGCCTCAGCCACCGCTGAACGAAACCACCTGCGCCGCCCTGCGCTGGTATCCTCGCGGGCTTTAGATCGCCTTGCCAGCCGTAAGATGACTTGAACCGACGCAAAGAAAGAGACTGACACGATGCATTCTGACAATTCCAAGGGCGCCATCCCACCTGTCGTTGCC
>CAIRYF010000317.1 GCA_903882725.1 uncultured Simplicispira sp. | reverse complement strand
GAGCCTGCCGGTGCTGCTGGGCGCGGTGATTGGCACGCTGGTGACATTTACCTCCGTTGGTGCGGGCGCGATCGGTGTGACGGTGCTGCTCTTGGTGTTTCCGCACCTGCCGCTGCCACGCATCATTGCCGCTGACATTGCTTACGCCGTGCCGTTGACGCTGGTGGCTGGCATGGGCCATGCGCAACTGGGCTCGGTAGACTGGCCGCTGTTGGCGCAATTGCTGGCTGGCTCGCTGCCGGGCATTTGGATTGGATCGCGCCTGATGTCGCGCACGCCAGAGCGCTTGATTCGCTCGGCGCTGTCGCTGTTGTTGGCTTGGGCCGGTGCCAAGCTGGTGCTGATTTGAATTTGTAGTTTTTTAAGTTTTTAAGTTTTTAAGTTTTTGAATTTGAGATTGAGGTTTTACAGATGTACCAATACACCGACTTCGACAAGCAATTCGTGCAGTTGCGCGCTGCGCAGTTTCGCGACCAGTTGGAGCGCTGGCAGGCTGGCAAATTGAGCGAAGACGAGTTCAAACCGCTGCGCCTGCAAAACGGCTGGTACATCCAGCGCTACGCGCCGATGTTGCGCGTGGCGGTGCCGTATGGCGAAGTCTCCAGCGCACAGTTGCGTGTGCTGGCACGCATTGCGCGCGAGTTTGACCAGCCCGACGCCGCCCTGCTGCAACAAGCCCGCGCCACGCAAGACCAGCTGGGCGACATTGCGCTGTCCAATGGCAAAGTGCTGGGCTCGGCGCTGGGCTACGGCTACGGCCACTTCACCACGCGCACCAACGTGCAATACAACTGGGTGCCGATAGCCAAAAGCGCCGACGTGATGGACTTGCTGGCCAGCGTGCATATGCACGGCATTCAGACCAGCGGCAACTGCATTCGCAACATCACCGCCGACGCGCTGGCGGGCATTGCGCCCGACGAAGTGGCCGACCCGCGCCCGTTTGGCGAAATCATGCGCCAGTGGAGTTCGCTGCACCCCGAGTTCGCCTTTTTGCCGCGCAAATTCAAAATTGCCATCAACGGCGCAGCCGAAGACCGCGCCGCCACGCCGTGGTACGACGTCGGCCTGCAACTGGTGAAGAACGATGCGCTGGCGGCCACCGAGTCTGGCCCGTTGGCGGGCATTGGTTTTCAGGTGCGCGTGGGCGGCGGCATGGGGCGCACGCCGATCATCGGCAGCGTCATCCGCGAATTTTTACCGTGGCACCAAGTGATGAATTACCTCGAAGCGGTGATTCGCGTTTACAACCGCTATGGTCGGCGCGACAACGTCTGGAAGGCGCGCATCAAGATTTTGGTCAAGGCCGAGGGCCAGCGCTACATTGACCAGGTCGAAGCCGAATACCGCCAAATCATCGAGCAAGACGGCGCGCCGCACACCATCACCCAAACCGAATACGACCGCGTCGCCGCTTGCTTTGTTGTGCCAACTTTGACGCGCCATATCGGCGCGCCGGTGGCCGCGTTGCCGCCAGGCGATAAAGCCTTTGAGCGCTGGTTGGAGCGCAACGTGGCCGCGCACAAAAACCCGCTGCTGCGCGCTGTCAGCCTGTCGTTCAAACGCCCCGGCGCCGCGCCGGGCGATGCCAGCGCCGACGTGATGGAAGCCGCTGCCGCGCTGGCCGAGCAGTTCAGCGCCAGCGAGCTGCGCGTGACGCACCAGCAAAACCTGCTGCTGCCGTGGGTACACGTCAACGACCTGCCCGCGCTGTACCTTGAGGCCAAGCGCCTGGGGCTGGCGCAATCCAACATAGGCCTCTTGAGCGACATGATTGTGTGCCCGGGGGGCGACTTTTGCTCGCTGGCGAACGCGCGCTCGCTGCCGATTGCGCAGGCGCTGACCGAACGCTACCAAGACATGGACGAGCTGCACGACCTGGGCCCGATCCACCTGAACATGAGCGGCTGCATCAACAGCTGCGGCCACCACCACAGCGGCCACATTGGCATCTTGGGCGTCGATAAAGACGGCAAAGAGTGGTACCAAGTGACGCTGGGCGGTGCAGACGGCAGCGCCATCAGTGGCCCGGCCTTGCCCGGCAAAGTGGTCGGCCCGTCGTTCTTGGCCGCCGAAGTGCCGGACGTGATTGAGGCCGTACTTGACACCTACCGCCAACTGCGCCAAAGCACCGGCCAGCGCAGCGAGACCTTTATTGAAACCCTGCGCCGCACCGGCCTGGAGCCGTTCAAAGTCGCCGCCAACGGCGCGCGCCACGCGGTGCAGCACGCCAGCGAAGCCGCTTGACGCGCTGGAATGCACTGGAATTGAGGATAAATACTATGAAAATAATAGCTGCTAGCGCACACCAGCAGGGGCTTACAGGCCAAAATGACCCAAAAACACTGGAATTGGGTAACGACGCCGACCCGATGGACGCCAATTTGGACGGCATCACGCGCATCGACCTGCATTTCCCCAAGTTCACCGATGGCCGCGCCTACAGCCAAGCGCGCCTGCTGCGCCAGCGCCTGCAATTTGTTGGCGAAATTCGCGCCACCGGCGATGTGCTGATTGACCAATTGGTCCACATGGCGCGCTGCGGTTTTGACGTGGCGGTGCTGAAAGAGGGCGTGGACGCCGCCGACGCGCAGCGCCAGTTCGACCGCTTTGCCAGCTTTTACCAAGGCGACGCCGTGGCCACGCAGCCGCACTTTGCGCAAGTTGGGCAGGGGGCGCAATGAACGGCACTTCTTTGTTGAACCGCCCCGGCACCAACGCCAGCGCCATCGAGCGCCACGCCCGCGCCAGCGCAACGTATGCCGACAAGCTGGCGCAGACGAGCGACGTGCTGCGCCAAGCCGCCGCGCTGGGGGCGGACGCCGTTACGCAGGCCTCCAGCCTGGGCGCGGAAGACGTGGTCATCACGCACCTGATCAACACGCTGGCGCTGGACATTCCCGTCTTCGTGCTCGACACCGGCGCGCTGCACACCGAAACGCTGGCGCTGCTGGAGCGCACGCAGGCCGACTCGCGCACGCGCGTGCAGGTCTATCGGCCGCAGTTTGACGCAGTGATTGCCTTTGTGCGCTCACACGGCCAGCGCGCCATGTACGACAGCGTGGCGCTGCGCAAAGCTTGCTGCAACGTGCGCAAGATGGAGCCACTGGCGCGTGCGCTGGCAGGCAAAAAAGCGTGGATCACGGGCCTGCGCCGCGAACAATCGGGCGAGCGCGCCGAAGTGGCGCTGATCGACAGCAGCGACGTCGCCACCAAGGGGCTCAATAAATTCAACCCGCTGGCTGACTGGACGCAAGGCGACGTCTGGCACTACATCGCCACCAACGCCGTGGACTACAACCCGCTGCACGACCAATTTTTCCCCAGCATCGGCTGCGCACCTTGCACCCGCGCCATCAGCATGGGCGAGGACTTTCGCGCGGGCCGCTGGTGGTGGGAAGACGAAGCGGCCAAAGAATGCGGCCTGCACGTCAAAAAATAAAAATAAGAAATTATCAAAATGATAGCTGCTTACCGTTGTTCCATAAGGGCTGTAGCCTGATTTGACTAAGAAAACACTATGAACGCCCGTATCGACCCCTCTGCGCTGAGTCATCTCAGCAACCGCCATTTGGACGCGCTGGAAGAAGAAACCATCTTCATCCTGCGCGAAG
>CAIRYF010000316.1 GCA_903882725.1 uncultured Simplicispira sp. | reverse complement strand
GTGCGCAGCGTGGACGAGATTCTGAAAACCGAATTCGGCATTGAAGATGGCTTGGCCAGCACCATCACCTGGGGCGAGATGATGGCGCGCAAGCCCGAGCTGACGCTACCCAAGTTTTGCACCGCCGCAACGCCCTTTGTGCAGGTGCTAGACCCGGCCACCGGCACGGGCACCTTCATCGTAGAAGTCATCACCCAGATCCACGCCCACATGCTTAGCCGATGGGCCAAGCAAGGCAAAGTGACCCAAAAGCAGTGGCAGCCGCTGTGGGTGGACTATGTCAAACACCACCTGCTGCCGCGCCTGTACGCCTTCGAGCTGATGATGGCCCCGTATGCCATTGCGCACATGAAGATTGGGCTGAAGCTGGCAGAGACGGGCTACACCTTCCCCGAAGACGGGCCGCGTGTGAATGTGTTTTTGACCAATGCGCTGGAGCCCGCGCATGCGTTGGAACCGCAATTTGAATCAATGGCCCCCATGCTGGCCAACGAAGCGCGAAAGGCAAATCGTGTCAAAGAAAAGCTTGCAGCTACCGTCGTACTGGGCAACCCGCCATACAGCGTGTCCACATCCAACAAAGGCGACTGGATTGTTGGTTTGTGTACGGACTACAAAAATGACTTGCATGAAAAAAATATTCAACCGTTGTCAGATGATTACGTCAAATTTATCCGATTGGGCCAGCACGTCATCGACCGCACAGGTGCGGGCGTGTTGGGCTACATCATCAACAACAGTTTCATAGACGGCATCATTCACCGCCGTATGCGCCAGCACTTGATGACCAGTTTTAGCGACATGGTTATTTTGGACTTGCACGGCAGTACCAAAAAGAATGAAACCACTCCAGACGGGCAGAAAGATGAAAACGTCTTTGACATCATGCAAGGTGTTGACATCAACTTATTCGTCAAGTCAGGTCGTTTGCACCCACCTGTGGTGCGCCATCGCAGCTTGCAAGGTTTGCGAAGCAGTAAATACGCTGAACTTTTAGACAAACCACTTTCCCAAATGCTTTGGACGGTCATTGAGCCCGCTGCGCCTGACTACAGCTTGATACCCAGAAACAATCAAATGGCGACGGAATACAGGCGCGGTGTGGCTGTTGACACATTGTTTAAAGTCAGTTCCAGCGGTATCAAGAGCCACAGGGACGATTTGGTAACGGACATTGATTCTGGCAAACTGACTCAAAGAATCAAACAGTTTTTTGATGCGGCTTTGCAAGACGCGCAAGTTGCTAACCTATTTAATCTTAAAGATAACCAAGATTGGTCTTTAAGTACAGCGCGGCTTGGCAAGTTCAGCAAAAGTCAAATCAAAGCAATAGGCTATCGGCCATTCGACGCCCGACACATTTATTACGACAGTGCGCTGATTGACCGTGATCGCAAAGCCGTGATGCAGCATATGCTGGTCAAAAACCTGGCCTTGGTTGGTTTGCGCCAGTCGCGAAGCGGCGAGCAAGAAACGTTTTTTGTCAGTACAACGCTGGTCAACAAAGACTACGTTTCTTTGCTCGACACCTGCACCGTCTTCCCACTTTGGTTAGGAGATGGAGAAAACCGCAGTTCGAATTTGGTGGCTAGCACGGCTTCTCTTTTTCAGTCAGCGCTTAGCCTTGGCACTTTGGGTTTATCCGATCAGTCATGTTCTGAAAAAATCTTTCACTACCTGTACGCCGTGCTGCATAGCCCGGCCTACCGCCAGCGCTACGCCGCGTTTCTGCGCACTGACTTCCCGCGCATCCCGATTCCCGGCAGTCGCAAGGTGTTTGACGCGCTCGCCAAGCTGGGTGCGGAGCTGGTGGCCTGGCATCTTTTAGAGCACCAAGATGCTATAACTATAGTAGCTGGTGGCGCACGTTCTGCGGGGGCTACAGCCTGGTTTGGCACTGATTTCTCGCTGGTTAAGGTGGCAGAGAAGTCGCGCGAACTGGCAGACGTGCAGGGCACCGTCGACAAGGTGGGCAAGGTGTTCATCAACGCCACCAGCGGTTTTGCC
>CAIRYF010000315.1 GCA_903882725.1 uncultured Simplicispira sp. | reverse complement strand
GGCTTTGACCAGCAAGGCGTCGGCATGGCCGTGGTAGCAGCCTTCAAATTTGATGATTTTGTTGCGCCCAGTGGCACCGCGCGCTAGGCGAATGGCGCTCATACCAGCTTCGGTGCCCGAGCTGACCAAGCGCACCATCTCAATCGACGGCACCAAGGCGATGATGGCTTCGGCCAGCTCCACCTCGCGCGCGGTGGGAGCCCCAAATGAGAAGCCTTCGAGCGCAGCTTTTTGCACCGCTTGGAGTACGGCAGGGTGGCCATGGCCCAAAATCATCGGCCCCCAAGAGCCGATGTAGTCGATGTAGCGCTGGCCGTTGGCGTCCCACATATATGCGCCTTGAGCGCGCTGAATAAAACGCGGCGTGCCACCGACGGCCTTGAATGCACGCACCGGCGAATTGACGCCACCAGGGATGACGGCTTTGGCGCGGTTGAACAGACCAAGGTTGTTGTCGTTATCGTTGTGGTTGTGGTTGTGGTTGTTGGAGGCGCGGCGGTCGTTGTTGTCAGTGTGGGAAGTCATAAAAAAAAGAGGCGTTAGAGCGGGGAAAGCCGTCTGTAGACGGTAGGCAAGAGCAGTTGGCAATGAGGGCGCGGGCGGCACCGCTTGGACGGGCTGCTTTTTTGTCCTTCTGTCGTAAAAATTTGTGTCATGAATCCGTCTCCATGGTAATGCTGGCGTGGAAACGGTGGCCCTTGGTGGCGACTGGATACAATCGTTGCATTCTACGTGAAGGCCCATTAAGCTGTGGCACGCCTAAAATTAGATACGCGGCATTTAAATAGCAGGCAGCAGTCTGTATTTACTCTTACCTATTCACCATCCGGAGCTGTGAAAATCAATGACAACCGGCGTTTCTTTTAAAGTTCTCGTAATTGATGACAGTAACACCATTCGCCGTAGTGCAGAGATTTTTCTCAAGCAAGGCGGGCATGAGGTGTTATTGGCAGATGATGGTTTTGACGCCTTAGCCAAAGTTAATGATTATCAACCTCAGCTAATTTTTTGCGATATTCTTATGCCAAAACTAGATGGATATCAAACCTGTGCCATTATAAAAAGAAATGACAGATTTGCCAATACACCAATAGTTATGCTATCTTCCAAAGATGGTGTTTTTGACAAAGCCCGTGGCCGCATGGTGGGCTGTCAAGAGTATTTGACAAAACCATTTACAAAAGATCAACTATTACAAGCTGTGCAACAGTTTGGTAGCTGTAAATAATAAAGGAAAATACAATGGCTATTCAAAAAGTTTTGGTAGTTGATGACTCAAAAACAGAATTAATGTTTTTGACAGATTTGTTGCAAAAAAAAGGAATGAAAGTGCGCACTGCAGAGAATGCAGAAGAGGCCTTTCGCCGTCTTGCTGAAGAAAAGCCTGATTTAATTTTAATGGATGTGGTGATGCCTGGTCAAAACGGTTTTCAACTGACCCGTGCAATTACACGAGATCCATTGTATGCCGACGTCCCCATCATCATGTGTACCAGCAAAAATCAAGAAACTGACCGTGTATGGGGTATGCGCCAAGGCGCACGCGGCTATATTACTAAGCCAGTCAATGCGGTTGAATTACAAGCCAAAATTGATGCCTTGAGCTAAAGCCCAGGCGCTAAATTCTCTATGGCTAACCGCGAAGCCCTTCGAGAGCTCCAGATACGCCTTGCCAGTCGCCTGCAGGCTGCAAAATCTGAGGGATTATCCGTATCTTCTTGGCTGGCAATAGAGGCTGCCGGGAAATTTTATTTATTGCCACTGAGTCATGCTGGAGAAATTTTCCCGCGTTCGACTGTGCAGCCCGTACCCTACACCCAGAAATGGTTTTTAGGCGTGGCTAATTTGCGCGGCGGTTTGATGGGGGTGATTGATTTGGCCGCCTTCCTTGGGATGGCGCAGCAACGCACTGAGCAGGCAATGGCAGAGACTAGCTTGCTGACTTTGAACCCCGCCTTAGAGCTGAATGCGGCGCTACTCGTCGATCGCCTAATGGGTTTGCGCGGCATAGATGCATTTGTGTCATCTGAGTCGCCGCCTCCGGATACCCCGGTTTTTTTTGGTACGACCTATCTTGATTCCAGCGGTACCCGCTGGCAGGAGCTTAATTTGCAAGCGCTGTCCCAGCAGTCGGCATTTTTAAGTATCCGTGCTTGAGTTCTCTGTAAGGCTGCACCATGTCTGTCGTGAAAATTTTTGGAATGTCCTTTGGTAGCGCACCGAAACCAGTAGAGGTCGGTGTCAATTTCCCCGCAGCCATGGGCCACGATGCGCTTGCCGATGATGCCTTGGACGCATCGCAATTGCGCAGCCCTTATCCGGGCGACGTGTTAAACAGCATACAAGGCGACCCCAGCGCCTATGACGCTGAGTCTTTCCTGCCGGATGCCGAGCCGAGTGCCGATACCGTTTTTCTACCGCTGCTCGGGCGAGGAACTGCTGCCAGCCTGCAAAAGCGCTTGCTGGTGTTATTGGCCATTGGCGCTGCGGTGCTGGCCCTGATGGCTGGCTGGGTGCTGCAGCAGGCCGATCGGGCGGCGCAGCAACTGGCCGCTACCGGCCAATCCTCAATGCAGTCGCAGCGCTTGGCCAAGTCGGTGTCACAGGCGTTGGTGGGCAGTCCGCAGGCCTTTCCTGATGTGATGGAAAGCGCGGGTGTGCTAGGGCGCAACGCACGGGCACTGAATGCGGGGGATGCCAGTTTGGGCGTACACGCGCTGGGGGAAGCGTTTCAAAGCGATCTCAGCGCCATCACGCCGCTGATTGAGCGCGCCGAGCGCAATGCCAGTGTGGTCATGGGGCAGCAAAAAATTCTGACGCAGGTGGGCGATGCTTTGCGCTCTATCAACCGCCAGTCGGCGGGATTGCTGGAAATCGCTGAAACGGTGTCTTCCCTCAAGCTGCAGCAAAACGCAACGGTTTCTGAAATTTCTGCCGCTGGCCAGCTAGTGATGCTGACCCAGCGTATTGGTAAGTCTGCCAACGAGTTCCAAACTACGGAGGGTGTCAGCCCTGAGGCGGTTTTTTTGCTTGGCAAAGACTTGAACACCTTCAAAGAAATTGCCCAAGGCTTGCTCGATGGCAGCTCTGAGCAGCAGTTGGGCGTCACCAAAGACCCGCAAACGCGCGAGCAGTTGGACGCTTTGATCAAGTTGTACGAAGAAACACGCACACAAGCAGGCGCTATTTTGGGCAATTTGCAGGGTTTGGTGTCAGCGCGCGAAGCACAAACCGCTATTTTGGCCGACAGCGAGCCGCTGCGCCGCCAGATGGAGAGCTTGCAAGGCAAGTTGTCAGCGCAAACCGGCATTGGTGCGGGGCCGTTCGCTGCGCTGTTATTGGCCGCTGTGTTTGTGCTGTTGTGCGGTGCGGGCATCTCACGGGTACAGCTGCTCGATAGCCGAGGACGCCAGATGGTGGCCGAATCCCAACACAAAAACGCACAGCGCCAAGAGCACGAAGCCAAGCGCGTTAACGATGCCAACCAAGCAGCCATTTTGCGGCTAATGAACGAACTGCAATCGGTGGCAGAGGGTGATCTGACCCAGCAAGCCACGGTGACCGAAGATATTACTGGTGCTATCGCCGACTCGGTCAACTACACCGTGGAAGAACTGCGCCAGCTGGTGGGCAGCGTGCAAAACACCGTCACGCGGGTAGCGCAAACTACGGCGCAAGTCGATAGCACCTCCACTGAATTGCTGGCCGCTTCGACCGAGCAGCTGCGCGAAATTCGCGAAACTGGGCGTTCGGTGCTGGACATGGCCTCGCGCATCAATGGCGTATCGTCCCAGGCGCAAGAGTCAGCTGCCGTGGCGCGCCAGTCACTGCAAGCGGCCGATACCGGTCTGCAAGCGGTACAAAACGCGATTGGCGGTATGAACTCCATCCGCGACCAAATTCAAGAGACCTCCAAGCGCATCAAGCGGCTGGGCGAGTCATCGCAAGAGATTGGCGAAATCACTGAGCTGATTTCTGACATTACCGAGCAAACCAATGTGCTGGCACTCAACGCTGCCATCCAAGCCGCTTCTGCCGGCGAGGCCGGGCGCGGTTTCTCAGTGGTGGCAGAAGAAGTGCAGCGGCTGGCCGAGCGCTCTGCCGATGCGACACGCCAAATTTCTGCGCTGGTCAAAGCCATTCAAACCGACACTCAAGACGCCGTTGCTGCTATGGAGCGCTCTACGCAAGGGGTGGTAGAGGGGGCACGCTTGTCAGACGGTGCTGGTACTGCCTTGTCTGAGATTGACGTGGTATCGCGCCACTTGGCTGATTTGATTGAGCAAATTTCCACCTCAACGTCGCACGAAGCCACCATGGCCAACGACGTGGCCGAGAACATCCAGCATATTTTTGCCGTGACCGAGCAAACCGGCGAGGGCACCCGCAGTACAGCGCAACAGGTACGCGAACTCTCGCACATGGCAGAAGAGCTGCGCCAGTCGGTGGCACGGTTCAAGATTGCCTGACGCCCCCGTCTCCCCACAACCAACGGGCTGTGTGCAGCCGGGAACAAATCCATGTCATCTACTGATGCTGTTAACGCACCCATGGCGCAGCAAGCCCAAGCCCAAGACGATCAAGATCTGGGCCCACTTGCTTGGGTTTTGGACGAGCTGCGTAAATCTTTAGACGCTGCCGTCAAGGCCTTGCGCCGCTTTGTCCGCGATGCCGAGCTGGCGCGCGAGTCGGATCTGGCCGCGCTCGACTCTGGCCCTTTGCGAATTGCCCGCCAACAACTACACCAGGCCGGTGGTGCGCTAGAAATGGTTGGCATGGCATCGCCTGCGCTGGTGTTGCGCTCCATGGAAGCGGCGGTGCAAAAATTTGTGCAGCGCCCCGAAATATGCACCGACGATGCAGCAAGCACCTTGGAGCGCGCCAGTTTTGCACTGAGCGAATACCTAGAAAACGTGCTGGCTGGCAAGTCAGTCTCGCCTGTCACGCTGTTTCCACAATACCGCGATGTGCAAGGATTGAGCGGTGCTACGCGCGTACACCCTGCTGACCTGTGGCCGGTAGAGCGGCGCCTTCGCGAGCCCGATCTGGCCGTCACAGCGGTGCCTTTGGCGTATGGGCCAGCAGCGCGAGCGCGCTTAGATCAGGCCGTGTTGCGCATCGTAAAAACCGGTGACCTGGCTGCTGCGGGTGATATGCGCGACATCTGCCTAGAGTTTGTGGCGGGTCAGACCGATCGCCAGGCACGGGCATTTTGGAAGCTCAGTGCCGGTTTCTTTGAAGCCTTTAGCCAAGGCTTGTTCATGCCAGACGTGTACGTTAAACGCGTTGCTTCGCGCGTGCTGATGCAATACGCCAGCATGACCAAAGGCGACACTAATATCGCCGATCTGTTGGTGCAAGACCTGCTGTTTTTTTGTTCCCAAGCCCGCCAACCAGCGCCCGGCCAAGCGCCGGTACTGGAGGCCATACACACAACATTTACGCTAGAGCGCTGCGGCCCCGTCGATTACGAAGCGCGGCGCTTTGGGCGCTTTGATCCCACGGTGTTGGCACAAGCGCGCAAGCGTATTGCCACCGCCACCGAAACATGGTCGTCCCTGGCGGGTGGCGACCGCAACAAACTCAAGCCAGCGGCAGACCAATTCAGTCTGGTGTGCGACTCATTGCGCAAGCTGCACAGCAACAGCGAAAGTCTGGCCTTAGCGCTGACCAAAGCGGTAGACATGACAATGCGCTCCGGCGAGCCGCCCTCGGCGGCCCTGGCGATGGAAGTCGCTACGGCAGTGTTGTATTTGCAGGCAGTGCTGGAAGAGTTAGACACCTCAGATGAGCAAATGACCAGCCGCGCACAGCGCTTGGCCGAGCGCTTGGACAGTGTGTACTCTGGGGCTGATTCTGAACCGCTGGAATTGTGGATGGAGGACTTGTACCGCCGCGTCAGCGATCACCAAACCATGGGCAGCGTGGTCAGTGAGCTGCGTGCCACGCTGGGCGAGGCCGAGCGGTCGATGGATCAATTTTTCCGCAGCCCACAAGACACCAAGCTGCTCGCGCCAGTACCTGGGTTGCTGGTGCAGATGCGCGGCGTACTGTCGGTATTGGGCTTAGATCAGGCATCGCTGGCCGTTGTGCGTATGCGCGACATGGTCGAACACTTGCTGATGGGCGAAGAAAGCGACGCGGCAACACGCCATCACACCTTTGAAAAAATCGCCAACAGCTTGGGCGCACTGGGCTTTCTGATCGATATGTTGGGCTACCAGCGGACGCTGGCGCGCAAGCTGTTTGTCTATGACGAAGAACTGGGCGAATTGCGTGTGCTCATGGGGCGCGCCAAAGTAAATGTCCCCGAAGATGCGCTGGAGGACTTTGAAGACTACGACACCGTGCTTCAAGATCCATTCGATGCGGATGCGGCCTCAGGCAACAACGCCGCAACAGCGTCCTTAGGGCTCTTGGCACCATCGGCACCCTTGATGTCTGTGGATTTTGACCTGACCGCAGCACCCAGTGCTCCAGTGCAGACTGTGGTACCTATGCCCATAGCACCACCGGTGCCCGTACCAGCACCCGTACCGCCCCCCCCCCCATCGGCCCCTGAAATTGACGATGAGTTGCTTGAGATTTTCTTGGAAGAAGTGCGCGAGGTCGTTACCAACGGATTGGCTGCCATCGAGGCCCTGCGCAACGCCCCCGGCGAACTGAGCGAGCAGACCACTTTGCGCCGCGCTTTCCACACGCTCAAGGGCAGCTCGCGCATGGTTGGGCTCAACGAGTTTGGTGAGGCTGGCTGGTCAATGGAGCAACTGCTTAACGCTTGGTTGGCCGAACAAAAACCAGTGCGCCCGCCATTACTGCAACTGGCGCAAAGCGCCATGGAAGGCTTTGGCCAATGGGCCGATGCCATTGCCGACGGCGATGCCAGTGCCTGGCAGGCAGCGCCCTTTATCCATGCAGCCGATGCCATGCGCCTGCACGGCACACAAGTACCCATAGTGTTGCCAAACACCAAGGCACCTGAGCCTGAGCCTGAGCCTGAGCCTGCCGTGCCAGCCATCGAACAGTCATTGCCAAGCCTTGATGCGCTCGATTTGGATTTTTCGCTGGAGTCACCGACCTTGGTGGCCCCAGAGATTGCAGATGAGATTGATTTTTCTGCCTTCTCTGCCGCCTTGCAGGCACAACACACAGACATCGCACCTGCTAGCGCACCAGAACCAGAACCAGCTACTGCTGTATTGCCTGATCTGTCTGATCTACCTGATTTTTCTGATTTTTCTGATTTTTCTGAGCCATCGGCACCGGTATCGGCACCAGCACCGGTATCGGATGCGCCGGTGAATGCAGACGCAAACGCCGATGCGCTCTTTGATTTTTTCGATTTTGATCTGCCACAGCCTGTACCCGACCTGCCGCCAGTAGCCGCCGAGGTTACCGAGGCTGCCGAAATTACTGAAGCCGCCGAAGCCGCCGAGGCGGCTGCTGCAGCCCAAGCCATGGTCGAAGCCGCACGTATTGCAGAAGCCGCAGCTGAAGCCGAAGCCGCACGTATTGCAGAAGCCGAAGCCGCAGCTGAAGCCGAAGAAGCTGCGCGCCTGGTTGAAGCCGCCAAAGCCGCTGAAGCCGCACGGTTGGTTGCCGCCGCTGCCGCCGCACGAATTGCCGCCGCAGTCGAAGCAGCGAGAAAAGCCGAAGCCGCGCGGGTGGCCGCCGCCGCTGAAGCCGCGCGCATCAGCGAAGCCGCGCGAATTGCGGCTGCCGTAGAGGCAGCGCAAGCTGCGGCCGCTGCTGCACAGGCCGCCGAAGTCGCCCGTAGGGCTGAAGCTGCACGGATAGCCGAAGCCGCCGAGGCTGCACGCATTGCAGAAGCTGCGCAGTTAGCGCAAGCTGAAGCCGAAGCCGCTCAAGCGGCCTTGGTGCTGGCGTCTGACGCGGAGGCTGAAGATGCCGTCAAGGTGATTGGCTCGCTGCGCATCGGCATTCCTTTGTACAACGTCTACCTGAATGAAGCAGACGAG
>CAIRYF010000314.1 GCA_903882725.1 uncultured Simplicispira sp. | reverse complement strand
GCTTTGGCGCGCAGCGAGACGCGCTTGCAATTGGCGCGGGAGGGCAGTGGCAGCGGGGTGTGGGACTGGGATTTGACGCAGCGCCAGTGTGATTTTTCCCCCGGTATTGTCCGTATGTTGCGCTACAAAGGCGACGACTTGGATCGCGATTTTCGGCTGGAAGGTCGTTTGCACGACAGCGAGCGCGCTTCGGTGGTGGCGGGCTTGCGCCGGGCCATGGCCTCGGGCGGGCTGTGGGTCGACAATATGCGGCTGTTGTGCTACGACGGCGTTTACCGCTGGTTTATGGCGCGCGGCCAGTGCCTGATCAATGCACAAGGCCAAGCCGAGCGATTTTCGGGTGTGCTGACCGATATGTCAGAGGAGCGCGACGCCCAGGAGCGCCAGCGCCTGGCCTCCACCGTGGTCGATAACTCCACCGAGGGTGTGGTGGTGACCGATGCCAGCAGCCGAATTTTGTCGGTCAACGCAGCCGTAACGCGGCTGCTGGGTTACTCCGAGAACGAGCTGCTGGGCAAAACCCCGGCCATGTTCAAGTCGGGCCGCCACGACCGGGCGTTTTATGCCGCCATGTGGTCGGCCATTGCGGTGACGGGGCGCTGGCAGGGCGAAATCTGGAACCGGCGCAAGAACGGCGAGGTGTTCCCCGAGCATATGTCCCTCAGCTCCGTGCGCGACGAGACCGGGACGGTGACGCACTACGTGTGCATGTTCAGCGACATCTCCGAAGAAAAAGCCCAAGAAAAACGCCTCGAATCGCTGGCGCAAAACGACCCGCTGACGGGTCTGTCAAATCGCTCGTGGTTCGTGCAGCAGCTGGACGCCACGGTGCAGCAGGCCACGGCCTCGGGCGAGATGCTGGCGGTGCTGCAAATCAACCTAGACCGCTTCAAAGACGTCAACGACAGCTACGGCCATGCGGCGGGCGACGCGGTGCTCAAACACATTGCGCTGCAAGTGCATTCGGCGCTGCGCCCCGGCGACTTGCTCGGGCGCATGGCGGGCGATGAAATGGCGGTGGTGGTGCGCCATTTGCGCCACTCTGAGGCCGCAGCGGTGGTGGCGCGTCAGCTGTTGACCGCCGTGGCGCTGCCGTGGCGCTCGCCCGATGGTTTTGAGGTGGTGGTCGGTGCCAGCGTCGGCATTTGTATGTTTCCAACGCACGCCGCCAGTGCCCAAGATTTGCTGCAAGGCGCGCACGCGGCGGTGTATGGCGCCAAGGCGCGCGGGCGCGGTGCGTGGTGCTTTTTTCATGAAGAAATGACGCAGGCCGCGCGCGAACGCCTAGCGCTGGAGGCACATTTGCGCCAGGCCATGACGCAGGGGCATTTGTCGCTGCACTACCAACCGCAGGTGGACATTGCCACCGACCGCATCGTCGGTGCCGAGGCGCTGCTGCGCTGGAAAGATCCGCAAGAAGGCTGGATTTCGCCAGTGCGCTTTATCCCGGTGGCCGAGTCTTCGGGAATCATTGGCCCGCTGGGCGAGTGGGTGCTAGAGACCGCGTGTCGCCAAGGGCGTCAGTGGATCGATGACGGTTTGCCACCGGTGACGATTGCTATCAACGTCTCGCCGCGCCAGTTTCATTTGAGCGACTTGGTGGGGTGTGTTCGCAGTGCGTTGACCAGAAGCGGCTTTTCGGCCAACAGTTTGGAATTGGAGATAACTGAAAGCGCTTTGGCCGAGCAGCCCGAGGAGGCTCTCAAGGTGCTGCGGCGCATGGGCGACTTGGGTGTGCGCTTGGCGGTGGATGACTTTGGCACCGGTTACTCGTCGTTGGCACACCTTAAGCGCTTCCCCATTGATGTGCTGAAAATCGACCAAGGCTTTATCCGCGAAATTCCGCAAAGCGCTGACGACATGGCCATCAGCGCTGCCATCATTGCTATGGGCCAAAGTTTGGGCTTAGAGGTGCTGGCCGAAGGGGTGGAAACGCCCGAGCAGTTGGCGTTTTTGCGCGAACGCGGTTGTCACAGTTACCAAGGCTATTTGCGTAGCCGCCCGGTGCCCGCCGCTGAATTTGCTGCGCTGTTGCAGGCGCAAGGCCCGGCACCAGAGCAAGCTTAAGGGCGTTGCTGTTGCTGTTGCGGGGCGCGCTGGCGCAGGGGCGCACAGGCATCGTTGTCCGGCAGGGCGGGGGTTTGGTATATCCAGTCTGCTTCTGTTTTGATAGCTTCTAGTGCTTCCCCTGCTTGGGCTATAGCTATTTTTGACACTAAACTATGTGGCAAATACAGCGGTGCGCCCAGGCTGCGCTGCGCGTGGCCCACGCCGACCACCAGCACCACCACTTTGCCGGGTTGGACTGCGTCAGCGGCGGTGTGTGCCAGTCGTATATCGCGCGCAATTTGCACGCGCACCATGCCGGGCAGTATTTTTTCTGGCAGTAAGTTGCAGTGGCCTTCGCGCACGGCCTGTTGTTGGCGCTGCCACGCCGTATCGCTTAACTGTATGTCCAGGGCTGCATCGGCGGTGGTGGCATTGAGCAGTTCGCGCGGCAGATTGCCGCCCAGTACCGGTACACCTGCGCGCACTGCCGCCATGGCAACTGGGCCATAGGCAGTCCAAGGCCAAGCGCTGTCGTTCCAAAACAGTGTTTTTTGCACGGCGATTTCGCTGGCGTCGGCGGCCAGTCCTTTGGTGCTGCGGCCTTGCTCGGCCATTTCTAGTACCACTGCGGCCAGCTGGCCGCGTTCGGCCAGCCACTGCACGATGTCTTTTTCCCATGCTTGGTGCTCGGGTGCGTCGTGTTGTTCGCCCAGTAGCAAGATGTCGGCGGGCAGCAAGGCTTGGCGCGCGCGCAGTGGCAGCGCTGTTGTAGTGCAGGCGGTGCTGCCCAGCACCAAGGCCAAGGCACACAGAGACAGAAAACAAGATCGATAGCGCATAGTCGCCATGGTAATGCCGTCAGCGCGGACTCAAAGGCTCTCTTACACTGTGCCGTCATGCGCAAGACCCGTACCCTTACCACTAAGCTTTTGGCCATGGGGCTGGGTTTTTTGCTGGTGGCTATTGCCTCGATTGGTCTGACGCTGTGGATTGCATGGCAGCTTGAAGGCAGCGCCGCAGCGGTCAACGAGGCTGGACGCTTGCGTATGCACACCTTGCGTTTGGCCATGGCGCTGCCCAATGAGCCACTGCCCGAGCTGCAGCGGCGTGTGCGCCAGTTCAATGCCAGCCTAGAGCTGTTGCGCGCGGGCGACCCGAGGCGCCCGCTGTACGTGCCCTGGAGTCACAAATCGCGAGCCCGCTTTGAAGCCATTCGCACGACCTGGGCTGTCTTGCATCGTCAGTGGTTGAGTTCATCGCCCCCGGGCGCAGCCGCTGTGCTGGTGCAGGCAGATGCTTTTGTGGCACGCATGGATGGTTTTGTGGATGCCATTGAAGTCGAAATCGCACGCTGGACGGCGGTATTGCACTTGTTTCAGTTGTTTTTAGTGGCCGTAGCGATTGCTGCTGCTGTGGCCTTTATGGCTATCAGCTACTTGGTGGTACTGAGCCCTGTGGCGTTGCTACAGCAAGCCTTGTCGCGCATCCGACAGGGCGATTTGAGAACGCGCCTAGAGGTGCAATCCAATGATGAATTTGGCCAGTTGACCGAGGGCTTTAACCTGATGGCTCGGGCGATGCAGATTTCGCACGCCGATTTGGAGTCCAAGGTGCGCGAAAAAACCGCCAGCATCGAAATTAAAAACCAGCGCCTTGCAGCCTTGTACGAAGTCAGCGCGCAAGCCTCTGAAGCCAGCAACTTAGAGGTATTGGCGCAGGGGTTTGTGCGCCAAGTGCGCAGTGTTTCGGGCGCTGATGCCGCCGTGGTGCGCTGGTCAGATGAGGGCAATGAACGCTACGTTATTTTGGCCACCGATGGCCTGCCCAGCACCATGGTTGACGAAGAGCAATGTTTGCAGGCGGGCAGCTGCTTTTGTGGCCAGCCGCAGCGCAAACCAGCGGCGCGGGTGATTCCTATCGTGCCATCGACGCCCATGTTTTTGCCGCACTGCCACGAGGCTGGCTATCAAACCTTGGTTGCTTTGCCGGTGCAGGTACACCAGCGTGTGTTGGGTGAGCTGAATTTGTTTTTTCGCTCGCCGGTGGAACTAACGCCAGATATGCGCGAGCTGCTTGAAGCCATGGTGCGTCACCTGGCCAGTTCGATGGAAGGGTTGCGCGCAGCGGCGCTGGAGCGTGAAGCAGCGGTGGCAGAAGAGCGCGGTATGTTGGCGCGTGAGCTGCACGACTCGATTGCCCAGTCCTTGGCCTTCTTGAAAATTCAAACCCAGCTGCTGCGCGACGCTGTGGCCAAAGGCAATATTGCTGCGCGCGAACGCAGCATGGCCGAGTTGGACGTTGGCGTGCGCGAGTGTTACGCCGATGTGCGCGAGCTGCTGGTTCACTTTCGTACGCGCACCAGCGCTGAAGACATTGAAGCGGCGCTGCGCACCACCTTGTCTAAGTTCGAGCACCAAACCGGCATGGCCACCCAGCTGACCATGCAAGGCCACGGCCTGCCGTTGGCACCCGATGTGCAGGTGCAGGCGCTGCATATCGTGCAAGAGGCGCTGTCCAACGTGCGCAAACACGCCCAAGCCAGCCGTGTGCAACTGCGTGCCTATCGCCACCCGCATTGGCGCATCGAGGTACAGGACGACGGTGTTGGCTTTGATGTAACCGATCACCCGATGCCCGACTCCTTGCACGTCGGCCTAGGCATCATGCGCGAGCGCGCGCTGGGTATTGGCGCGCGTGTACACCTGCAATCTGCCCCCGGCGAAGGCACTACGGTGACGATTGAACTGGCACCCAGCGTGCTGGCACGCCCAATGCTGCCCGCCCTTCGGGGCGATAACGACGGCCTTGCACCACACTGAAACTTATGCCCCATTGCACTCCAGCTACTCCAGTCACTTCCGTTACGTCAGATACTCCTGCCAATCCAGCCACTATTAGCCTGTTGGTGGTGGACGACCATACCTTGTTTCGCCGTGGCCTGATTGCGCTATTGGGGCAAGATGATGGGCTGCAGGTGGTGGGCGAGGCCGCAGATGCCGCGCAGGCGCTGCGCCTAGTGCCCGCTTTGCAGCCCGACGTTATTTTGTTGGACAACCACTTGCCCGGTGTCAATGGCATTGATGCAGTGAAAGATCTGCGCCGACTGGCACCGCAGACGCGCGTGTTGATTCTCACTGTCAGCGAAGATGCGCAAGACCTGGCGCTGGCGCTGCGCAACGGTGCGCAGGGTTATTTGCTTAAAACGATTGAAGGTGATTTGCTAGCGCAAGCCATCCGCCGGGCCATGCGCGGTGAACCCGTGGTCAGTGCCGAACTGATGGGTAAATTGGTGACTGCGTTCCAAGCCCAAGATACGCTGGTGCCCATGTCTACCGTGGCTGCCAGTGCGGCCAGTACAACCGGAGCGGCTGGGGGCGCAGAGGTGGCGGCCAGTGCTGCATCACCAGCGCTGTCACCGCGCGAAAAAGAAGTGTTATGCGAAATAGCCCGTGGTGCCAGCAATAAAGAGATTGCCCGCACGCTGGATATTGCCGAGACCACCGTCAAAATCCATGTGCAGCATATTTTGCGCAAGCTCAACCTCAGCTCGCGCGTGCAAGCTGCTGTCTACGCCACAGATCGGCTGCGCTTGCTTTGATATTTGTATTTATTTGTATTTGTCGGGTGCTTGGGCCGTTCAGCAGCGCTG
>CAIRYF010000313.1 GCA_903882725.1 uncultured Simplicispira sp. | reverse complement strand
TCTGGTGCCCGGCGCTTTCAATGCGCTGTCAGCGCGGGTGATTGAAGATTTGGGGTTCGAGGCGCTGTATATCACCGGCGCAGGCGTCACCAATATGTGGTTTGGCCTGCCCGACCAAGGTTTTATGGGCCTGCACGAGATGGCAGAGCACACAGCACGTATCCGCGATGCGGTGAATGTGCCGCTTATCGTTGACGCCGATACCGGCTTTGGCAATGCGCTGAACGTACGCCACACGGTGCGCGTGCTAGAGCGCGCTGGGGCCGACTGCATTCAGCTAGAAGATCAGGTCGCACCCAAGCGCTGCGGGCATTTTGCGGGCAAAGAAGTCATTTCTACCGCCGAAGCCGTCGCCAAAATCAAGGCCGCCGTGGATGCGCGCCACGACGAAAACTTGCTGATTTTGGCGCGCACCGATGCCTGCGCAGTGCAGGGTTTTGAAGCGGCACTGGAGCGTGCGCAGCGCTTTAGCGAGGCCGGTGCCGACATCCTGTTTGTCGAAGCCGTCACCAGCGCCGAGCACATCCGCGCCCTGCCCCAGCGCTTGGCCGCACCGCAACTCATGAACATGGTGATTGGCGGCAAAACACCGATTTTTGACACGCAGGAGTTGGGTGCCCTGGGCTACGGCCTGGTGCTGTACGCCAACGCCGCGCTACAAGGTGCCGTTGCCGGGATGCAAAAAGCGCTGGGCGTGCTGCGCGATACGCGCCGTTTGGATGAAGACCGGGCCTTAGTGGTGTCGTTTGCCGAGCGCCAGCGCCTGGTGCGCAAGCCCGATATGGACGCGCTGGAGCAGCGCTATACCACCACCTGAGACGCTTGGCGGGTGCTATTGGCTGCGCCACGTCAAAACTATAGGTAGTGCTTTGGATGTATCGTAGACACCATAGGTAGTGCTCATACCTTGCTGTCTTTTCAAACATCTATGTCCAATATTTCCAGCCCCCCTGCCCCTGCACCTGTCTTTGACGCCACCACACAAACGCCGCACCATACGCTGGTCAATGTCGAATCTTCCATCAACGAGTACCTCACACGTGCTGACTGGCGCGTCAATGCCAACGCCAACCAAGGCTATTCGCTTGGCGGACTGATTTTGAACGTGGCAGGCAAAGTCACAGCCAATTATTGGCTGTCGCACGTCTACACGCCCGAGATTAGCGCGGCGCACCGCAGCGGCGACTTGCATATCCACGATCTCGATATGCTCTGCGGCTACTGTGCTGGTTGGTCGCTGCGCACGCTGCTCAATGAAGGCCTGAACGGCGTGCCCGGCAAGGTCGAAGCCGGGCCGCCCAAGCATATGTCGTCGGCAGTCGGGCAAATCGTCAACTTTTTGGGCACGCTGCAAAACGAATGGGCGGGCGCGCAGGCGTTCTCGTCGTTTGATACCTACATGGCACCGTATGTGCGGGTGGACGCCATGGACTACGCCCAAGTGCGCCAGTGCATCCAGGAACTGGTCTACAACCTGAACGTGCCCTCGCGCTGGGGCACGCAGACGCCGTTCACCAACCTGACCTTTGACTGGGTCTGCCCCGAGGATTTGCGCACGCAGGTGCCAGTGATTGCCGGCAAAGAGCTGCCGTTTTGCTACGGCGATTTGCAGGCCGAGATGGACACCATCAACCGCGCCTACATCGACGTGATGACGGCAGGCGACGTCAAGGGCCGTGTGTTCACCTTCCCAATTCCCACCTACAACATCACCAAAGATTTTCCTTGGGAGAGCGAGAACGCGCAGCGCCTGTTTGACATGACGGCCAAGTACGGCCTGCCGTATTTTCAGAACTTCATCAACTCCGAGCTGGAGCCGAACATGGTGCGCTCGATGTGCTGCCGTTTGCAGCTGGATTTGCGCGAACTCTTGAAGCGCGGCAACGGCCTGTTTGGCAGCGCTGAACAAACCGGCAGCCTGGGCGTGGTCACCATCAACTGCGCGCGCCTGGGCTATTTGCACGCGGGCGACGAAGCCGCTCTGCTGGCCGCGCTCGATCGCCTACTAGAGCTGGGCCAGCAAAGCCTGGAAACCAAGCGCCAGCTGATCCAGCAGCTGATGGACGAGGGCTTGTTTCCGTACACCAAGCGCTATCTGGGCACGCTGCGCAACCATTTCTCGACGCTGGGGGTCAATGGCATCAACGAGATGGTGCGCAATTTCAGCGCCGACCAGCACGACATCACCACCGACTGGGGGCACCAGCTTGCCGTGCGCCTGCTCGACCACGTGCGCCAGCGCATGACACAGTTTCAAGAAGCCACCGGCCATCTCTACAACCTGGAGGCCACGCCAGCCGAAGGCACCACCTACCGCTTTGCCAAAGAAGACAAAAAACGCTGGCCGGACATCTTGCAAGCAGGCAGCGCCGCGCAGCCCTACTACACCAACTCGTCGCAACTGCCCGTGGGCTTTACCGACGACCCGTTTGAGGCGCTGGAACGCCAAGAGGTGCTGCAGTCCAAATATACCGGCGGCACGGTGCTGCACCTGTACATGGGCGAGCGCCTGTCCAGCGGCGCTGCTTGCCGCGACCTGGTCAAGCGTGCGCTGACACGCTTTCGCCTGCCCTACATCACCATCACGCCGACGTTTTCCATCTGCCCCACGCACGGCTATTTGGCCGGTGAACACCCGTTTTGCCCCACCTGCGACGGCGAGCGCTTGGCCGCCAAGTGCGCAGCGCTGGCGGGCAGTGCGGTGGCTCCAGCTGCCTGAATGACAGTCAAATAGGGCTACAGCCCTTATGTAATAAGCGCTTACAGCTATTGATTTAATAGTTGTACGGCATCTTTTGCAGCGTCTTTGTATGTCCCCAACCCCGGCATTTCCGCCGTTTTTTAACCCTGAGAGAGAGATCTTATGAGCCATTTTTCTGCTGCCGAACAAACCGCCCTAACCACTGTCAGCACTTTGGCCACTGTGCAACTGACCGACGCCGAGCGCCAACCCTGTGAAGTCTGGACGCGCGTGATGGGCTACCACCGTCCGGTTGCCAGCTTCAATATCGGCAAACAAGGCGAGCATCGCGAGCGCCAGTTTTTTGCTGAAACGCCCGGTGGCCGCTGAATTGGCCAACGCCGCTCCGTTGCGCGTTGGCGGCCTGACGCCGCTGACCAGCATCGACTTTCCCGGTCGTCTGGCGGCAGTGGTGTACACACAAGGCTGCCCGTGGCGCTGTAGCTATTGCCATAACCCCGAACTGTTGGACGCCAACGCACCGACGGCGCTGGATTGGCCGCAGGTGCTGGCCTTTTTGAACAAGCGTCGGGGCTTGCTGGACGGCGTGGTGTTTTCCGGCGGCGAGCCGACGCTGCAAGGCTCCCTGCCCGCCGCGTTGCAGGAGGTACGTGCCATGGGCTTTCAAACTGCCCTGCACACCGGCGGTATGTACCCCGAGCGCCTGAGCGCACTGCTGCCATGGCTCGATTGGGTGGGCTTGGACATCAAAGGCCCGCAGCAGCGCTGCGACGCCATCACCACCGTACCTGGCAGCGCTGCCAAAGCTTGGCAGTCGCTGCGGTGCCTGCTAGACAGCGGTGTCGCCTATGAATGCCGCACCACCTGGCACGCCGGACTGTTTAGCACTGCCGAGCTGCTGGCGCTGGCAGATGATTTGACGGCACTGGGCGTGACGCACTGGGCGCTGCAAGAATGCCGCACACCAGAAACGATGGCTTGGCACCTGACGCCAGATCAGCTTGCGCTATTGGGCACCAAGTTTGCCGCGTTCACACTGCGTCGGGCGGCATAACCTTGAGCAATTTTAAGAAATCTTAAGTAATATTGAACAATATTGAATAGCCTTGCGGCGGCCTACCGGGTCGCTCAAGGGGAGCTGCGCAGGCGGTTGGGCGTCAAATCGCTGCCTTGCTCAAGAATAGGGTAGGCAATCGAGCACAGCAGCGAGTTAATACGCCGGAAATCGCCGATCAGGTCGATGTGCAGCGAGCTAGTTTCCATACTGGGCACCGACTGCTCAGACAAACGCCCCAAGTGCGTGGCCGAGTAGGCGCGCTCCAATTCACGAAAGCGGGTTTTTTCTTCGAGGAGGCGCTTGGCTTCGCTGGTGTTGTGGTTCAAAAACACGCTCATGGCCAAGCGCAGGTTCCCCATCAGGCGGGCGTGCAGCTCGTTGATTTCGAGCATTCCTTGATCTGAAAATTGCAACCTTGGCTTGATTTTTTTTTCTTCAATATCGATCAGCACGCGCTCGATGGTGTCGGCGATTTGTTCCATATTGATGGTGAAACCGATGATGTCGGCCCAGCGTCGGCCTTCGCGCTCATCGAGCGTTTCGCGCGGGATTTTGGTCATGTAGTACTTGATGGCCGAATACAAACCATCGACCTGATCGTCCAAGGCGCGCAGGTCTTCTGAGACGCGCAACTCGTCGGTGTGAATGACGGTGTGAATGCCTTGCAGCATGGTTTCAACAATGTCGGCTTGGTGCAAAGCCTCACGCTCGGCACAGGAAATAGCCAACGAGGGCGTTGCCAACGCCGAGGGGTCAAGGTGGCGCGGACGCGTGTCGGTGGCGCTGGTTTCTTCGGCTGGCAGCAGGCGCGCCACAAGTTTCCCAACGGGATTGGTCAGGCCAATGCAGACAAACCCCATCACTGTATTGAAGGCCAAATGAAACAGGACAATCAGCGAAACATCGTTGGTCACGTAGGGACGGACGTAGCGCAGCCAAGGCCCAATCAGCGGTGCCAGCAAGATGACACCGGCAATTTTGAACATCAGGTTGCCGATAGGCACTTGGCGCGTGGCCACGTTCGCGCGCAGTGTGGTCAGCACTGCCAGCAGGCCACTGCCCAAATTAGCGCCAATCACCAAGCCCAAACCTACGCCAATAGGAATACCGCCCGAGCCGACCAACGTGGCTGTCAGCAGCACTGTGGCCAGACTTGAATAAGACACCAGCGCCAGCACCGCGCCCATGGTGATTTCGAGCAGCAAATCGCTGGTCAGCGCGCTCAGTAGCACGCGCACGGCATCGGATTGTGTCAACACCGTGGCAGCTTCAGTGATCAGGCGCAGTGCCAGCAGCATCAACCCCAAGCCGATGAAGACGCGCCCCAAGCGCCCGATAGAGGTATCTGGGCGCGGCACGTACAGCACCACCCCAGCAAAAATAAACAGCGGCGAGAGCCACGATAAGTCGAGTGAAAACACCACGGCCATCACGCTGGTGCCCACATCGGCACCGAGCATGACCGCCAACGCGGCGGGCAAGGCGATCAGGCCTTGGCCGACAAAGGCCGAGACGATAAGTGCCGTGGCGGTGCTCGATTGCACAATCGCCGTCACGCCAACGCCCGAGAGCGCTGCCGTCAAGGGAGTGCGCACACTGCGCGAAATAACCTGGCGCAAACTGGCACCAAACACACGCAAGATGCCAGTGCGCACCAGTTGGGTGCCCCAAACCAGCAGTGCGACAGCAGCTAAAAGATTAAGTAAATGCTTCATGAAATGAACCAAACACTATAGCCTTCCTGCGGCTGGTAGGGCCCACAACGTGTATTAGCGTCTTCGCCGCACCCGCAGCAGTTCATCTAGCATCAAACCGGCCGCGCCCAGGGTGATGGCAGCGTCAGCGACGTTGAAGGCCGGAAAGTGCGAGCTGGCCCAATAGAAGTCCAAAAAATCAACCACATAGCCGTGCATCATCCGGTCGATGACGTTGCCCACCGCGCCACCCAAAATGCTGGCCAGCGCAAACGAAAACAGCTTTTGCCCCGGATGGGCGCGCAGCTGCCACAGAATAAACAGCGCCGCCACGAGGCCAAAACCCGTGAACAACCAGCGCTGCCAACCGCCCGCCTGCGCCAAAAACGAAAACGCTGCGCCGGTGTTGTGCGCGCGCACGATGTTAAAAAATGGCGTGATGGGGGTGGCATCGCCGAAGCGGTAGCTGCCCAAAATCAGCATCTTGGTGGCTTGATCGGCCACCAAAATCACCAGCGCCCAGCCCAGCCACAGCCAGATGCTGGCGTGGCTTGATTCGCCATAGGGTCGGGTGCGCGCCATTTAAGCGTGTTCCCGCTGCTCGCCAGCGCCAAACAGATTGCTGGTGCAGCGGCTACACAGCGTCGGGTGCGCGCCATCGTGGCCGACATCGGCGCGGTAGTGCCAGCAGCGCTCACATTTAGTATCTAAACTGGCTGTAACGCTTACCTGCATTGCGCTTGCAGCTATCAATTCGATAGTGGAAGTGATAAAGACAAACTTCAAATCCTCGCCCAAGCTGGCGAGCAAGGCGAAGTCCTCCGGGGGCACCATGAGCCGCACGTTGGCTTGCAAGGACGCACCCACTTTGCCCTCGGCGCGCAGGGTTTCAATGTCTTTGTTGACCACGTCGCGGATAGCGCGGATGCGGCTCCACTTGGCCAGCAGGCCGTCGTCGGGCTGGCCCAGCGCCAAGAATTTCTCAACAAAAATCGATTCTGAGTCGCCAAAAATGCCCCACGCCTCTTCTGCCGTGAACGACAAAAACGGTGCCATCCAGCGCAGCATGGCGTGGGTAATTTGGTGCAGCGCGGTTTGGGCACTGCGCCGCGCCAAACTTTTGGGGGCGCTGGTGTAGAGGCGGTCTTTCAGAATATCCAGATAAAAACCGCCCAAGTCTTCCGAGCAGTACAGTTGCAGCTTGGCAACGACGGGGTGAAATTCGTACACCTTGTAGTGCGCCAAGATGTCGGCTTGGAACTGCGCCGCCCGCGTCAGGGCGTAGCGGTCGATTTCTAACAGTTGGTCAAACGCCACGGCGTCTTGCGCCGGGTCGAAGTCGCTGACGTTGGCCAGCAAAAAGCGCAGCGTGTTGCGGATGCGCCGGTAGGCATCGACCACGCGCGCCAAAATTTTCTCGTCACCGGCAATGTCGCCTGAATAGTCAGACGCGGCCACCCACAGGCGGATAATTTCAGCGCCGAGCTTTTTGTTGATGTCTTGCGGGTCGATGCCGTTACCGAGCGACTTGCTCATCTTGCGGCCTTGGCTGTCCACCGTAAAGCCGTGCGTCAGCAGCCCCCGGTACGGCGCGCGCCCTTCCAGCGCCGAGGCCAGCAAGAGCGAGCTGTGAAACCAACCCCGGTGCTGGTCGTGGCCTTCCAGGTACAAGTCGGCCTCGGGGCCGCTGTCGTGGTGCGCACCGGCGTGCGAGCCGCGCAGCACATGGCTGAAGGTCGAACCCGAGTCAAACCACACTTCCAAAATATCGGTGCTCTTGGTGTAATGCGGCGCATCCTGAGCGCCCAAAATTTCTTCAGTCGTAACGCGGCTCCACGCCTCGATGCCGCCACGCTCAACGATATCAGCCGCTTGATCCAAAATTTCCATGGTGCGCGGGTGCAGCTCGCCACTGTCTTTGTGCAAAAAGAACGGAATTGGCACGCCCCAGCTGCGTTGGCGCGAGATGCACCAGTCAGGCCGGTTGGCAATCATGTCGTGCAGCCGCGCCTTGCCGTTTTCTGGATAAAAGCTGGTGTGCTGGATGGCTTTGAGCGCGGTTTGGCGCAGCGTCTCGGGCGCTTTGTCGCTGGTGAAGACGCCTTCGCCCTCGTCCATGCGAATAAACCACTGCGCGGCGGCGCGGTAGATCACCGGCGTCTTGTGGCGCCAGCAATGCGGGTAGCTGTGCACGATGTCCTGGGTGGCAAACAGGCGGTCGGCATCGCGCAGGGTGTTGATGATGACCGGGCAGGCTTTCCAGATGTGCTGTCCGCCAAACAGGGGCAGCTC
>CAIRYF010000312.1 GCA_903882725.1 uncultured Simplicispira sp. | reverse complement strand
TAAGGAAAATTTATGCAAACCCCATTTTTTCGCCGTGCTGGTGGTGTTGTGGCACTCATGGCGCTGTGTGGCCTAACGGCTTGTGTCACGCAGGCGCAGCAACAAAGCTACCCACTGCCTTATCAGGCACAGGGGTATCAAAATCAGGGCGATGCGCTTCACGGCATAGAGCGTGGGCGCGTGGTGCATATTGAAGCGCTGCCATCACAAGGGCGTGGCCAGACCTCAGGGGCGGGCGCAGTCATCGGTGCCGTGGTTGGTGGCGTGCTGGGCAATCAGGTGGGCAGGGGCGGCGGGCGCGTGGCAGCCACTGCCGTGGGTGCTGTGGGTGGCGCAGTGGTCGGCAACGTGGTGGAAGAGCGCAATCAGTCGGGTCAGCACCCGTCGCAGCCACAGGGTTACCGCATCACCATCCAGCTGGATCAAGGGGGCAGACGTGCTTATGACGTTCGCACGCCCGGCGATGTGCGCGTGGGCGACCACGTGCGTATGCACAACGGCCAAATTTCGCGCTACTAATGAATTAATGAACCACTTAGTGCAATAAATCGTTGCCTGTAACGTTGGGCTGGATGCGAAAAAATCCGGTCCCCGCTGTGTCGCTGCCGATTTCTTCTTCGGTGGCTTCGCGCACGCCGCACACCTTTAGGTGCAGTCGAATGGCGATGCCGGCCAGCGGATGGTTGCCATCGAGCACCACGTGTTCGGGGTAAATTTCTGAGACGGTGTAGAGCACATCGGTCGGCGCGTCGGGGTTGCAGCCTGCGGGCAAGGCACTGCCTTCTAGCACCATACCTTCTTCGAGTTCTGCCGGAAACAGCGCACGCGGCTCTAAAAACAACAATTGATCGTTGTAGTCGCCAAACGCTTCTTCGGGCTCGATGTGCAGGGAGATGCTGGCTCCTTTGCTGTGGCCTTGCAGCGCACGCTCGATGCAGGCGAACAAATCGCCGCCGCCAATGACGAATTCCACCGGCTCATCGAGCACGTCCAATTCATCGCCCAAAGTGTCTTTAAGGGTCCACGTAAGTGCGACCACGCATTGTTCTGTGATTTCCATAGGAGAATTGTCGCAGTTTGATGCGGTTTGATTAAAGCCCTTGGCTGGGCAGATGGGTTTTTCTGATGGATACCAAACAATCTCTTGCTTTGCTGGGCGGTTTGAGCGCGGCGCAGTTTATGCGCAGTCATTGGCAAAAAAAGCCGCTGTTAGTGCGCCAAGCCATCTCCGGTTTTGTGCCGCCGGTGGCGCGCGCTGCGCTATTTGATTTGGCTGCGCAAGACGGCGTTGAGTCGCGCCTAGTGCAGCAAGTCGATGATGTCTGGACGCTGCAATCGGGCCCGTTCAATCGCCGCGCGCTGCCACCGCTGAAGCGCCCCCATTGGACGCTGCTGGTGCAAGGCGTTGATTTGCACAGCGACCCCGTCCACGCGCTGATGCAGCAGTTTCGCTTTGTGCCCGATGCGCGTTTGGACGACGTGATGATCAGCTACGCCAGCGATGGCGGTGGCGTTGGCCCGCACTTTGACAGCTACGACGTGTTCTTGATCCAAGCCCATGGTCAGCGGCGCTGGCGCATTGGCCGCCAGAAAGACATAGCGCTGCGCGATGACGTGCCAATGAAAATCCTCGCCCATTTTGAGCCTGAAGAAGAATACGTGCTCGAACCCGGCGATATGCTGTACTTGCCTCCTGGCTGGGCGCACGATGGCATTGCCGAGGGTGAATGCATGACCTATTCGGTCGGCTTTCGGGTGCCCGAGCGCGCCGACTTGGCGCAAGAACTGTTGGTGCGTTTGGCGGATGAGGACGACGAAGGCTGCGATAAGCCGGTGCTGTACCGTGACGGCAAGCAGCCCGCCGTCGAGCAGCCGGCAGAAATTCCAGCCACGCTGCACGCCTTTGCCCGTGATGCGCTAGAGCGTGCCTTGGCCGAGCCACGGGCCTTGGAGCGCGCTTTGGGCGAATATCTAACCGAGCCCAAAGCGAATGTTTGGTTTGAGCCGGGCGATTCGCGCGCCATGCTAGAGCAAGTGGTGTTAGACCGGCGCACCCGCATGATGTATGACGCTGACCACATCTTTATCAACGGTGAAAGCTATCGCGCTGGTGGGGCCGATGCCACGTTGATGCACCAATTGGCCGACCAGCGTGTGCTGACTCCACAGGCACTGGCGCGCGCCAGCGATGGTGCCTTAGAGCTGTTGTCTGCTTGGTGTGCCGATGGCTGGGCCCACGCGCAACCAATAGCCGACTGACGTTGTTGTTTTTTAGCAATGCAAACACAGTCTTTTAATGCCCTGCCCCAAGCGCCTAACGCCTCCTGTGCTGCTTTGCCCGAGGGGCGCTTTAGTGGGCACGTTGTGTTTCAGCAACTGGTGCGCGATGCTTTTGCCAGCGCTGCGCGTGAGGGCTGGCCCGACATCATCATCAGCGACGCTGATTTTCATGATTGGCCCTTGGGCGAGCGTGCGGTGATCGAGTCGCTTAACGCTTGGGCGCGCAATGGACGGCGTTTTACTATGCTGGCGTGCCACTACGATGAGGTGATTCGCCGCCATGCGCGCTTTGTGCGCTGGCGTGGGACGTGGGATCACATTCTGACTTGCCGATCTAGCCGCTCGGCTGATCCTTTGCTGCTGCCCAGCATAGTGTGTTCGCCTGGCTGGGTATTGCATCGCATCGACCCTGAGCGCTGCATTGGCGTCAGCACTGCGCAGCCGCAGCAACGCACCTTGCTGCGTGAGTTGCTTAAAGAGTGGCTGACTGGCAAAAGCGCTCCCGGATTTCCATCGACCACGCTGGGTTTGTAAGCGCTATTTGCGTAGTACGGAGTCTCTAGCGCAAATGGCTTTTGTTGGCTGTAGGCATCAGTGTTATTCAGGATTGACGAATCCCCAATATAATTGTCGATTCAGTTTGACGTCAGCGTTTGCGGATAGGTCGCCAAAGTGCGGCAGGGCTGTAAAGGCAGGGACGTTGTGCCATTTTTTTTGCTTTTTTGCTTTTCCGCTTACTTATTTACCAAGGAAATTTTCAAATGAACAAGTCTCTTCTCCTCGCTTCCCTGATGGCTATTGCACTGGCTGCTTGCGGCAACAAAGAAGCACCCGCTCCAGCTCCAGTTCCAGCGCCTGTGGCTGCTCCTGCTGCAGAAGCACCTCCTGCCGCAGCCCCTGCCGCCGCTGCAGCTGCTGGTGCCGCTGGCGATGCCGCCAAGGCTGCCGGTGATGCAGCTAGCGCCGCTGGTGGTGCAGCCAAGGCTGCTGGCGAAGCCGCTGCCAGCGCAGCTGCTGACGTGGGCGATGCTGCCAAAGCTGCTGCTGACGCCGCTGCTGCTGCAGCCGCCGCAGCCGCTGCTGCTGCCCCAGCTGCCGCGCCTGCCAAGTAAGTTCTTTGCTTTTTTTGGGGTGCCCGGCCTAGCAGGTTGGCCCCCAGTCAGCATGAAAAATCCCCGTATCTGTTTAAGACCGGGGTTTTTTTTCGTCTGTAGGAGTGGCTTATTTCAAATCGTCGGCCAAAACACGCAGGATGCTTTGGGCATTGACCGACGTTTCAGGCGCGCCGACGGCGTTGAGCACCGACACCGTGCTGGCCCCAGCCAGGCTGCGCACCACGATGCGGTATTTGAGGGGTGGGGTAGCGGCTTTGCTGCCAAAGATTTTGCTGAAAAAACCGTCTTTGTCCTTGTCGGTGCCGGGGGCTACGTAGCGGACAAAATACACGCCTTGGCTGCGGTCGCGGTCTTCGACGGTGAAGCCGGTGCGGTCGAGTGACACGCCGACGCGGCGCCAAGCGCGGTCAAAGCTTTCGTGCATTTGCAGCACAGGGACACCTTCGACATGAGACAGCTGTGCGCTGGGGGGTGTTTGTACCGGGGCGGCGGCAATGGCTTTAGATTGCGCTTCGCTCACGCCAAGTTTGACCATCAGGCGGCGCAAAAATTCGGTTTCTAGCTCAGGGTCGGCAGCGCGGGGCTGCCAGATGGTGTTGTCTTTGCTGCTGCTGGCGTAGACCTCGATCATGCCACGGTGGCTGACATAAATTTCAGTGTCGCCATTGGCTGCGCGCTCTAGGCGGGTGCGAAATTTGTCGCGCTCACCGGTCGAATAGAGCGAATCAAACACCTTGCCAATCGTGGCGCGCAAAATATCTTGCGGCAGTTTGGCGCGGTTTTCTGCCCAATCGGTTTCCATGATGCCGACGTTGGACTGCTCTTGCGCCATGGTGAAGCCGTTTTCTGTCCAAAACTCGCGTACCGGATCCCACAGCTTGTCGGCTGGGCGCTTGACTACCAACCAGCGCTGGTTGCCATCACGCTCAATGCGCACGTCGCCTATGGTGGCGGCCGCCGCAGTGTGGGTGGCCGACGGCTGGGCTATTTGGTTGGCTTGTAGCGCGTTGGCAGACACCACCCCGCCCACGCCGCCCGGCAGGCTGTAGCGGCTGTCGCGCGAGAGCTGCTGCAAGTCGGGTGGAACATCCAAAGTAGAGCCTTTGGTGGCGCTTTTGTAGTCGATTTTGTCGCTATCGAGCACTGAGCAGGCTGACAGGGCCAATGTCAGACCGACCAAGCCCAGTCGTGATGCAGTAGGTTTCAGGTTCACGCAGAAATCCTTGGAAATTCGTACAAAGTGGTTTAGGCCAGCAAACCGCTGGCGCGCAGCGCGGCTTCGACCGCTGCTTCGTTGTGGGCGCTCAGAGGTGTCATTGGCAGGCGCAGGGTGGCGCCGCACAAACCCATACGGGCGGCGGCCCACTTGACTGGAATCGGGTTGGCTTCAATGAACAGATTTTTGTGTACTGGCATCAGTTGGAACTGGATTTCCATGGCGCGGCGGATATTGCCGGCCAGCGCGGCCGCGCACAAATCGTGCATCAGGCGCGGTGCCACGTTGGCAGTGACGCTGATGTTGCCGTGGCCACCGCACAGCATCAGCGCCACTGCGGTCGGGTCGTCGCCCGAGTAAATCGCAAAGTTTTTTGGCAGATCGCGGATCAGCCACTGGGCGCGCTCAATGTTGCCGGTGGCTTCTTTGATGCCGATGATGCCGGGCACCTGTGCCAAGCGCAGTACGGTCTCGTGCTGCATATCGGCAACTGAGCGGCCCGGCACGTTGTAGAGCACGATGGGCAAGTCGCCGGTGGCCTCGGCAATCGCCTTGAAGTGCTGGTATTGGCCTTCTTGCGTCGGCTTGTTGTAATAGGGCACCACTTGCAGCTGGCTGTTGGCACCCACGCCACGGGCAAATTTGGCCAGCTCAATGGCTTCGGCGGTGGAGTTGGCACCGCACCCGGCCATCACCGGCACGCGCCCGGCGGCTTGCTCGACGCTGACACGGATGATTTCGCAGTGCTCTTGGACATTTACCGTAGGCGACTCGCCGGTGGTGCCGACAACGCCGATGCAGTCGGTGCCTTCGGCAATATGCCAATCGATCAGTTTGCGCAGCGCGGGGTAGTCCACGCTGGTGTCCTCGTGCAAGGGGGTGATGAGGGCGACGATGCTGCCGGTGAGGGGGGCGCTAGGTAAGGTC
>CAIRYF010000311.1 GCA_903882725.1 uncultured Simplicispira sp. | reverse complement strand
TGTTGAACACAATGCGTATGGCAATCACACCGTCAAGCTGAACCGTTACATGCGTGATACTGTTGTTTTCGCTATCGACCCTGATTACAAACTGTAGCGATACCAGGCGTTTGCCGCCATCGACGGCAGCACCTACCTGCTGCAATTGGGCCGCTTGGCTGCCTATTTACAAGCGGGTTTGTTGGTTGCCGAAGAAGAAGAAGGCCTGACCGCCCGCGCCACGCGCGACGCGCTAGCCAAGTTGGGTGCCAATCCCGAGCGTTTGTTAAGTTGATATTTCAGCCCCGCCCCATTCGCTGAAACAGGCCGCCCGGCAAGCGCGCCACCGCGCCCGCCAGCTCCAACTCCAACAGCTCTACTTGCAAGGTGGCCGTGGCCAAGCCGGTGCGTGCCTGTAAAGCATCTAGCCCCGCAGGGTCGTAGCCCAAGGCTTGCAGCAGCGGCGAGTCGGGCACGTCCAAGCTTTGTTGCTGCGGCAGTGGGATAAGCGATGGATTGGATGTTGGACTTGGTGGCGTGCGTTTGCTGCGGCCCACCGCTTTGCCCAGGGGCGGCGTCAAAGCGCTGGGGCTAGACAGGCGCAGTTCTTCCAGCACGTCTTGGGCCGTTTCGACCAGTTTGGCACCTTGGCGAATGAGCGCGTGGCAGCCACGCGACTGCGGTGCATGGATGGAGCCGGGAATGGCGAACACTTCACGCCCTTGCTCGGAGGCCAAGCGCGCGGTGATCAGCGAGCCCGATGCGGGTGCGGCTTCAACTACCAGCGTGCCTTGTGAGAGGCCAGCAATGATGCGGTTGCGCTTAGGAAAATTACCCGGCAGTGGCGGTGTGCCCAGTGGGTACTCGCTCACCAGCAGGCCGTGGGCAGCAATGCGGTGGGCTAAGGGCAGATGGCTGCGTGGATAGACGCGATCCAGGCCGGTGCCGACTATCGCCAACGTGGCGGGCGTGTGGTCACTGTCTTGCGCGCTGGCCAGCGCACCCTCATGGGCCGCAGCATCGACGCCCAGCGCCAAGCCAGAAACAATCGTCATGCCAGTAGCGCGCAGGGCGCGGGCAAACTCGCGCGCATTGCCCTCGCCTTGCGCTGTCGGGTGGCGGCTGCCAACAATGGCCAAGCAGGTACCACGCGGAAACGGCTCGGCATCTGGCGCTAAAAAGCGCGCGGCACCCAACAGGTACAACAGCGGCGGTGGGTCTTCGGTTTCTAGCAGCAAGGAGGGGTACTGCGCATCACCCAGTGCAAGCAAGGCGCGCGCCGGTGTGTGCGCTGTCTCTGGCCTGGCTGCGTGCAGCCATTGCCATGTGGTTGTTAACAGCGCCGCCAGTCCGGCGGGTTCTTGCAGCAAGGCCTGCGCCTGCGCTGCTGTCACACACTGCTGTAGCGCAAAACTGGTTTGCTGAAAAATCGCCTGCGGCAGGCCAAACGCCTGCAACAAGCGCCGCGTGGCAGCGTTGCCAATGCCGGGGGTGAGCGTCAGGCGCAGCCAAGCGCACAGGTCATCACGTTCCATGGGAGAAGCCGACCCGCGTTGGCTTATTGCGGGTTGATGAGCCGGTCGCCCACCCGCACGGTATTGCGCACGTCCAAAATCAAGGCATAAGAGATGCGATCAAAGACACGAAACACAATCACCACACCGTTGCTCTCGCTGGGTAGTTTGATGGTGGGGCGAGATGGATCGGTTTTGTCTTTAATGCGATCACCTTGGGTCATTAAATTCAGTACATGGCCCGCCTGCAGGCCGTCGTGCTCGCCCGCATTCAGAGTAATAACTTGATTCTGTGCGGCATTGGCCACGGCACCGCTGCCATAAATGGACACCACACGCGCATCGATATTGCCTTGAGGTGCGTGTGGTGTGTAGTTCATAAAAGCGCGTGGCGGCTCGGGCAGCAGGCGGTCGCCCGCGCGAATTTCTTCTTTGACTGACAACACATCCAATGTGGCTGGTACGTATTCAGACATGATGCCGCCCTTGCCGTCGGCGGCTTCTTCGGTGGACTCGCCGCGCACCAGTTCGGCCTTGCCGACATACAGCGCCTCATAGCCCAGCACCTCTTGAGTGAGTGGGTCTTTGAGTGGCACCGCTTGGCGCACGATGCGGTAAATGCGCGGCTGGCCTGGCTCGGTGCGCAGCGGATCAGATGCCTCGCCACGGGCATAGGCACGGTCGCCGGTGGTCATTAACACCCGGTCATCCATGGTGGCAATAATGCGCGGCGCAACCTCTAAGACGCCTGCATCAAGCACCAAAGGATCGGTCAAAAAGGGCTCAATCAGGTGCGGCTTGAGCGTTGGCAGGGCCGTATCTTTAAGGCTTTCGCTGCGGGTGCGGGGCGAAATGCGCACCGTTTCCAGCTCGCCAAGTCCTCTCGGGGTGCCTGCAACTCCTGGCGATCCGGATGATCCTGATGATCCCATGCGCAGCCGGGCAACACCGTCTTGCTGCTCTAAATAGAGTATCTGTCCAGGGTAGATCAGGTGCGGATTAGCAACTGCTTGCAGGTTCATGCCCCACAGCTGCGGCCAGTGCCAAGGGCGGCGCAGATACAGACCGGCAATGCCCCATAGCGTATCGCCGCGTTTGACCTCATAGCGATGGGGTGCATTGGGTGTCAGTTCAGACACTGCAATGCCTTTGTCCGCTGTTTGCTGCGCTACGGCCTGCTCGCTGGCTGTAGCGGCTGTAGCGGCTGTCGTTTGTGCCAGCGCTGGCGCAGCACCACACACAGCCGTCAGCAGCATAAGCGCGCCCAACACGGCGCGGGGCGCAGCGCCAAAATACGTGTGCGGGTGGTGTGGGTGTGCTCGGTGCGTGTGATGCAGCATTGCTAAATGGCCCCTGGCTGGCACCGCAGCCACCTGGGGGCGGGATATGCGGCTAAATATGTGACAAATTACGGGGGATTTTCAGCCCAAGCCCTAGATTGGGCAATGATTATTGCCCTGCAAAGAAGTACCCAGCGAAAATTGGCGAAAATAGCGACATCTTTTGTGTGTGACTATGGCCATTCTTCCTATTCTTTGCTATCCCGATCCGCGCTTGCACACTGTGGCGCGCCCTGTGCAGGCGGTCGATGATCGTGTGCGCGCCATCGTTGCCGAAATGTTGGCCACCATGTATGACGCCCAAGGCATTGGCTTGGCCGCCACACAAGTCAACATACATGAGCGTATCGTGGTCATTGACATTTCCGAAGAGCGCAGCCAGCCACTGGTCGTTATCAATCCCGAAGTCGTCTGGGCCAGCCCCGAAACCGAGTTGGGCGATGAAGGCTGCCTGTCGGTGCCCGGCATTTACGACGGCGTTGAACGCGCCATTGCCATTCATGTGCGTGCGCTGGATGAACACGGGCAAGCGCGCACCCTCCAAGCCGAGGGCACACTGGCGGTGTGCCTGCAGCATGAGATGGATCACCTGCTGGGAAAGGTGTTTGTTGAATACCTCTCGCCCCTCAAGCGCAACCGCATCAAGACCAAAATGGCCAAGATGCAGCGCGAGGCTGCCGAGTGAAAATCATTTTTGCGGGTACGCCCGAATTTGCCCGCCTTGCTTTGCAGCATTTGCTGGAGGCTGGTTTTTCGGTGCCGCTGGTGCTGACCCAGCCCGACCGACCGGCCGGGCGCGGCATGAAGCTACAGGCGTCACCCGTCAAACAATGCGCCTTGGAGCATGGCATTGCCGTAGCCCAGCCGCGCAGCCTGCGCCTGGACGGCAAATACCCCGAAGACGCCGCCGCCGTGCGCGCAATCTTGCTACAAGCCAATGCCGATGTGATGGTGGTGGCCGCCTACGGGCTGATCTTGCCGCAATGGGTGCTTGACTTGCCACGCTACGGCTGCCTCAACATCCACGCCAGCTTGCTGCCGCGCTGGCGCGGCGCTGCGCCCATCCACCGTGCGATTGAAGCCGGTGACACCAGTACCGGCGTGACCATCATGCAAATGGACGCGGGTCTAGATACCGGCGATATGCTGCTGACCCGCAGCCTGCCGATTGCCGCCACCGACACCACGGCCAGCTTGCACGACCGTTTGGCCGCACTGGGCGGACCGATGGTGGTTGAAGCCTTGCAGCTGGCCACCCAAGGCGCACTGCAACCGGTGGCGCAACCGGTGCAGGGCGTTACCTACGCGCACAAAATCGAAAAAGCAGAAAGCACTATCGACTGGTCACTGTCTGCCGCCACCATTGGCCAGCGCATCCGCGCATTTGACCCGTTTCCTGGTGCCAGCACCACTTTTGCTGGCGACACCATCAAGCTATTTGACTATAAAATTGATAGCTATAACCGAACGCCAGATAAGGGCTGCGGGCATATTTTATCTATAAATACCGACGGTATCACTGTGGCCTGCGGTGACGGCACCGCTTTGTGCCTGACGCTGCTGCAACGCGCCGGTGGAAAGCGCCTAGCGGCTGCTGACTTTGTGCGTGGCTTTAACCTGCAGCCTGGCTGCGTTTTGGGCACCTGATTTTTGTTTTAACCCTGCTGCGCCATGTCAAACCGCTGGAAACCCAACGTCACCGTAGCCGCCATCATTGAGCAGGGTGGCCACTTTTTGCTGGTCGAAGAGCACACCCGTGACGGCCTCAAGCTCAACAACCCAGCCGGCCATCTTGACCCTGGCGAGTCGCCGCAAGCCGCCTGTGTGCGCGAGGTACTAGAAGAAACCGCCCACGACTTCACGCCGACAGCGCTGGTCGGCGTTTACCTGAACCGCTTTACCAAGACCGGCACCGAGCACAACCTGACCTATATGCGCTTTGCTTTTACGGGCAGCGTTGGCGCGTACTACGCCGAGCGCGCCCTCGACACCGGCATCGTGCGCGCGCTGTGGATGACCGCCGACGAGCTGCGTGCCTGCCCCGAGCGCCACCGCAGCCCGCTGCTGCTGCGCGGCTTGGAGGACTATTTGGTTGGCCAGCGCTTTGCACTGTCGCTGGTACACACCGACCCCAGCGTGCAACGGCTGCACCCCTAGGTCGGCGGGGATAATCGCCCCCTATGAAAAAACAGCGCGTTGTGGTGGGACTGTCTGGCGGGGTTGATTCCGCCGTCACCGCCCATCTTCTTAAGCAGCAAGGCCACGAGGTGGTCGGCATCTTCATGAAAAACTGGGAAGACGACGATGACAGCCAATACTGCTCGTCCAACGTCGATTTTGTCGATGCCGCTGCCGTCGCTGATGTGCTGGGCATCGAGATAGAGCACGTCAACTTTGCCGCCGAATACCGTGACCGCGTGTTTGCCGAATTTCTGCGCGAATACCAAGCCGGACGCACACCCAACCCGGATGTGCTGTGCAATGCCGAGATCAAGTTCAAAGCCTTCCTCGATCACGCCATGCGCTTGGGCGCTGAAAAAATTGCCACCGGCCACTACGCCCGCGTGCGCCGCAACGCTGGCAGCGGCTTGTTTGAGCTGCTCAAAGGACTCGATCCGGCCAAAGACCAAAGCTATTTTTTGCACCGCCTAAGCCAAGCGCAGCTGGCCAAGACGCTGTTTCCGGTCGGTGAGTTGCTCAAAACCGAGGTGCGCTGCATCGCTGCCGACATCAAGCTGCCCAACGCCAAAAAGAAGGACTCCACCGGCATTTGTTTTATTGGCGAACGGCCGTTTCGCGAGTTTCTCAACCGCTACATCGCCCACGCCCCAGGGGCCATCCAAGACGAGCGCGGCCGCCAAATCGGCAAACACGTCGGCCTGAGCTTTTACACGCTGGGTCAGCGCCAAGGCTTGGGCATTGGCGGCCTGAAAGACAAAGGCGCGCAGCGCGGCGGCGGCGAGCACGCACCGTGGTTTGTTGCGCGCAAAGATATCGAGAAAAACGTGCTGCGCGCAGTGCAAGGCCACGACCACCCGTGGCTGCTGTCGCACCAGCTCACCGCGCAAGACGCCAGCTGGTGCGCTGGCCACGCACCCGCGCCTGGCCCCTACGCCGCCAAAACCCGCTACCGCCAGCAAGACGCTGCCTGCACCCTCAGCGCCGCGCCCGAAGGCTTTGCACTCGCCTTCCCGGACGCGCAATGGGCGGTGACGCCCGGACAAAGCGCGGTGCTGTACGACGGCGAGGTCTGCTTGGGCGGCGGGGTGATTGCGGCGGTGGGAAGCGGTACGGGTGATTTATAGGGCGTTCAGCAGAATGCCCAGACACGGCACAGCCACCTACAATCTGACCCCTATGAGCCTCACAACCCTTACTGCCCTGTCGCCGCTGGATGGCCGTTACGCCGCCAAGCTTTCTGCCCTGCGTCCCATCATGAGCGAGCATGGCTATATGCACCGCCGCGTACAAGTCGAAGTGGCTTGGTACATCGCGCTGTCAGACGCTGGTTTTGCTGAATTCAAACCGCTCACCGTCGGTGCCCGTGCCTACCTGTTGGGCTTGGT
>CAIRYF010000310.1 GCA_903882725.1 uncultured Simplicispira sp. | reverse complement strand
GTTGAGGTCAAGGCTATCGTTGCTGCCCATGGTTTCCAGTGCGTGGGCGCGCCGACCGGTGGCTGTCACCATCCATTGCAGGCTGTCGCTGGCTTGGCCGGCGACGGTGGCAGCCAGTGTGCGACCGCGGTCGTCGCCGCTCCAGCCCGCCGAGACGCGCCCGCCGATGGTTTTGGGTGCTGCACCGGCAGGTACGGTCAAAAAGTCGGCTGGCTCGTGGGTGATAAAGTTAACCAAACCGACCATGCCGTCCGAGCCGTACAGCGCCGAGGCTGGGCCGCGTACCAGTTCAACGCGCTTGAGCAACTCCAGTGACAGGTATTCGCGGTCAAAGGTGGTGGTGCGAAAGGCGTAGCTGCGCGGCATCCGAATGCCGTCACTCAGCATCAGCACGCGGTTGCCGCCCAAGCCGCGAATGTTCAGACCGATGTTGCCGTCACGCCCAGCGCTGGCGGTGGTGCCGCCGATAGAAAAGCGCGCTGGTGAGCGCTTGACCGAAATGTTGGGCAGGTTTTGCACTGCTTCGCGCAGGTCGCGTGTTTGGTTGTTGCTCAAAACCTCGGTGCTGATCACGTCGATGGACAGGGGCAGGTCGTCACTGAGCTGCTCATAGCGCGATCCGCTGACGAAGACTTCACCCAAGGCCGCGGTGGGCTCTGGAGCGGCTCCTTGCGCTTGCACGGCACCCAGGCCCAGACAAGACAGGGCGGTGAGTACGGCAAGGGAGCGAAGGGGCAGAGGGCAGATCAGTCGGGTACAAGTCACAGCATTGTTCTCAGGGTTGCAAATTTTTAAGGCTTAGTGCGGGCAGGCAGGGCGTTTTTGGCTTGCACCCGCGCATCGTCAATGTTGGCTTGGGTGGTTTCGGCGTCGGGTGAGCCGGGTTGCAGCACGCTGAGTAATTTTTCCCATTGCTCTGCGGCGGCGTTGAAGTCGCCGCGCTGGTAAGACTCCACACCCTGCATCATCAGCGCACTAGGGTGTAGCGGATTAATGGCCAGCGCTTGCTGAACCAGTGCCAAAGGGCGGCCCTCCATGCGGTTGCCAGCGCGTTGGGCCAACACTTCGGCAAAGTCGGTCAGCAGGTCGGGGTTTTGGTTGATCACGTCACCGGCTTTATCGAAGGCATTGGCGGCTTCTTCTAAGCGTCCCATAACAGCGTAGGAGCGCGCCAGCATCGCCCAGCCTTCGCGGTTTTCGGGGTTGCTGGCCAAGCGCGCCGCCAGCATTTTGACCATGCCTTCAATCTGCTCTTGGCCGACTGCTTGTGCTTTGGCCGGGTCTAGCGCAGCCGGGTTGCCCAGCGCCCAATAAGTGGCACCCGACAAGAGCGGTAGCAGCACGATCAGCGCCACCGCCGTGCGCTGCGGGCTCCACAGCGCGCTGGGGCTGGCCGAGGTGGCTGCCTGTGGCTCGGCGGTGTCATCCAGCAAGCGCAGCTGCAATTCGTCGCGCGTGGCTTCGTGGTCGATGGCGCTGATGCGCCCTTGGGCTAAGTCTTGGTCAAGGGCGTCGAGTTGTTCACGGTAAATGGCGGTATTCAGGCGCTGGCTAGAGACACCTTGGTCGGTCGTGCGGCGCAGCAGTGGCCGCACTAACCAAGCCACACTCAACAGCGTCAGGATGGCGGCGAGGGCAATAAAAACGCTCATGAGGGCTGTTCCGGGTCATCAAGAAGGGCGCGCGCTTGGGCGCGTTGGGCGTCGTCTAACACCGGGGCTGCGGCGTTGCTGCTTTGGCTGTGGCGTGCCATGCGCACCAGCACCACCAAGGCACCCATCAGCAGCACAAACGGGCCCAGCCACAGCAGCCAAGTAAGGGGGTTAAAAGGCGGGCGATAGCGCACGTAGTCGCCATAGCGGCTGACCATGAAGTCCATGATTTCAGCGTCGGTCTTGTCGGCTTTGATCAGAGTACGGATCTCGCGGCGCAAGTCCAGCGCCAAGTCAGCGCGCGAACCGGCCAAGGACTCGTTTTGGCAGACCAAACAGCGCAGTTCTTCAGAGATGCCGATGAGGCGTTTTTCGACCACCGGATCGTCGGCCAAAAGCGGCGCTTCGGCCGCATACGCGGTCAGGGCGCATTGCAGCGCCAACAGCAGTGCCAGCCAGAATTTCATTTTTGTAGCTCTTTGATCAGGGGCAGGATGTGCGTGCGCAGGGCTTCTTCAGTGACCGGGCCAATCTGCTTGAAGCGGATTTTTCCGGCCTTGTCGATGAGGAAGGTTTCAGGCACGCCGTAGACGCCGAAATCAATGCCAATGCGTCCGTCGCGGTCGATGACGGCCAGCTGATACGGGTCGCCATGGCGTGCCAGCCATTTCAGCCCGTCTTCCGGCACGTCTTTGTAGTCCAGGCCAATGATGGGCACGACCTTGGTTTTGGCCAAATCCATCAGCACCGGGTGCTCTTGCCGACAGGCGACACACCACGAGGCCCAGACGTTGAGCAACCACACTTGGCCCAACATATCTTGGCCAGAGAACTGTGTGTCCGGCTGGGCTAAGACGGGGCCAGAAAACGCTGGCGCTGGCTTGTCTATCAATGGCGAGGGCACCACGCGCGGGTCGCGCGTCAAACCAATCGCCAAAAACACCACCAGCACCAAAAACAGGCCCAGCGGAATTAGTGCTTTTTTCATGCCGCCACTCCCTCGGCCAACGGTGCTGAGTGGACGCTGGCGCGGGCAGCAGCGCTAGCAGTGCGCTTTTTGCGATAGCGGCGATCGAGTGCTGCCATGCCGCCGCCCAAAGCCATCAGCAGCGCGCCGCCCCAAATCCAGTTGATAAATGGCTTGTGGTACACGCGCATCGCCCAAGCGGGGTTATCGCCGCCCTCTAAGCGCTCGCCCAGCGACACGTAAACGTCGCGCGTGATGCCGCTGTCGATAGCAGCCTCCGTCATCGGCATGGCTGAGGACAGATAGGTGCGTTTTTCTGGGTGCAGCACCTTGAGCACTTTGTCGCCTTGGATCAGTTCTACGTCACCAATATCAGCGTGGTAGTTGGGGCCTTGGGCTTGGCGAATGCCAGTCAGACGGAAGGTGTAGCCGCCAACCTCCACCGTGTCGCCCAGCACCATGCGCACATCCTTTTCGGTCTGGTAACCGGTCACCATGGTGATGCCGACAGCCGTGACGGCGATGCCGATATGCGCCAAGTGCATTCCCCAAAACGACACCGGCGTGGACTGCCAGCGCACGGTGTCGCGCACTTGCTGGTACATCTGCAAGAGCGATGAAAGCACGATCCACAATACCAAGCTCAGGCCCATGGCGGTCGAGGCCGACCAGGTGCCCGCCAGCAGCGGCAGGCTGCAGCCCAACAGCACCGACAAGGCGGCGACCAAGCGCAGTTTTTTCAGCAGCACCGGCACGCTGTCATTTTTCCAGCGTGCAAACGAGCCGACCACCATAAATACCAACACCGGCACCATGATCGGCACAAAAACGGCGTTGAAGTACGGCGGGCCCACCGACAACTTGCCCAGATTGAGCGCGTCGATCAGCAGCGGATACACCGTGCCCAACAGCACCGTGGCGGCGGCAGTAGCCAGCAGGAATTTATTGGCCAGCAAAAACGACTCGCGCGAGACCAAAGCAAAAGCACCGCTGGAGCACACTTTGCTGGCGCGCAGGGCGAACAGCGTCAGCGAGCCACCGACCACGGCAAACAGAAACAACAGAATAAAAATGCCGCGTTTAGGGTC
>CAIRYF010000309.1 GCA_903882725.1 uncultured Simplicispira sp. | reverse complement strand
GCCCCTCCTGCGCATCGGGATTGGGGTGCATCGGGCCGGTGGAGCCGAAGCAAGAGCCGATGTTGTTGACGCCAATGACAAAAAAACGCTGGGTATCTACCGGTTTGCCGGGGCCGATCATGTTGTGCCACCAGCCTTCAGAGTTTGCTTGGCCTTCATAACTGCCGGCAACGTGGTGCGAGGCATTGAGGGCGTGGCATATCAGTACCGCGTTGCTGCGCTCGGCGTTGAGTTGGCCGTAGGTTTCAAAGCGCAAATCATAGTCGCGCAAAGACTTGCCACTGCGCAGCGGCAGCGGGTCATTGAAATGCATGGACTGTGGCGTGGCGATCAACATAAAGGCAAAAAATCCGGCGGCACTAAACGCGGGTGGAACGGGTGGCCGTGACTGTCCGTGTTTAGCTGTATTTGTTAAGCGCCCGCAAGCTGGAGCAAATTGGCGCTAAGACTAATAGTAAGTATAGCAAGCAGGGCAGACTATCGACGCGCTAAACTGGCAGTAACACCAAAATTCCCAAAATCGCAAAAATGCCGGCTGAAACCAAATGCACGGTGCGCATGGGCACGAGTCGGGTTACGCGCTCGCCCAGCCATACTGCGGGGGCATTGGCCAGCATCATGCCTAAGGTGGTGCCGGCCACTACGATAACGAATTCGTTGTAGCGTGCGGCTAGCATGACGGTGGCTATTTGTGTTTTGTCGCCCATTTCTGCCAGAAAAAATGCAATCACAGTGGTGCCAAACACCCCCCAGCGCGGGGTGCTGTTGGTGTCGGAATCGTCCATCGTGTCGGGCACCAGCATCCATGCGGCCATGGCGATGAACGATGCGCCCAGCAGCCAGCGCAAGGTGTCTGCACCCAGCAGGGTCGTAACCCATGCGCCCAGCGCGCCGGCTAAGCCGTGGTTGGCGAGGGTGGCGACCAAAATGCCCAGCACAATCGGCCAGGGCTTGCGAAAACGCGCCGCTAGCAGCAGCGCCAACAGCTGGGTTTTATCGCCCATCTCAGCCAGCGCAACGATGCCGGTGGACACAAAAAAAGCTTCGATCATGATGTTTCGGCCGCTGCTGCGGCGAGTGTAGGCTGGCTTGCAGATCGGTTAGCAAAACTGTGCAGGGATACTGCCAAAATAGGCAGTACTTCGTCTAGCAGCGCTAGCGTGGTGGCATCGGCGGGTTGCAGGAGAGCAATCTCCAACACCCCATTCCGCGCGCCGCCGTGCTCTATTGGCAAGAGCATGACTTGGCGCGGACTGCCACTGCCCAAGCCCGATCGAATTTGCCACTGCGCATCCTCTGGCAGGTTGAGGGTATGGGCGCGCATATCTTGCGCGCACTGGCCAATAACGCCCTGGCCAAAAGTGTAATGGTCGATTTGGTGCTCTGCCGCCGGTGCGCCGTAGCGGCTAACGACGCTCAAGCGGTCTTGCCCGGTTCGCAAAGCCAGCATGCCCTGGCTGACTTGGCAGCGCGCATGCAGCTGCGTTAACACCAATGCACCGCAAGCTTGCGCTGAGGGCGCGCTTTGCAGGCCTTGGGCCAGTTCGGCAATAAAGGTTTTTCCGGCTATTTGGTGTGCTAGTTGGGCATTGGTGTCGGCCAGTTTTTGCAGCAACACGGCAACCGGTGCGCTAAGGGTTCGCGTTAAGTACACCGTAGCCGCCACAATCAGCAGCAGCAAAGCGCACAAAACGATGCTGGCGTAGGTAATTTTTTGTCGCAAATTGTCGATATTGGGCTTTAAGTCGTAGCTGAGCTCAATAATCGTGCTGCTGTCATAGGACTGTTGTGGCTTTTGCAAGTCTGCTTTGATGTAGCGCGTAATGCGCTGGTCTTCTGCAATTTCGTGGGGCGTGCCGCCCTCAAATACCTG
>CAIRYF010000308.1 GCA_903882725.1 uncultured Simplicispira sp. | reverse complement strand
TTGTCCTGCCGCGCATGAGCTTTGCAGTTTCAGACGTGCAGTACATGATGACGTTTGGCGTGATGCTGGCCGTGGGGCTGATCATCGGCCAGCTGACCGCCGGTCTGCGCTACCAAGCCGAGGTCGCCAACGAGCGCGAGCGGCGCGCCCGCCGCCTGTTTGAGCTGACGCGTGAACTGGCCGGTTCTTTGCAGATGGAGCAGGTGCTACAGCTGGCAGAACACAGCTTGGGCAACGAAGTGCAAGGCGTAGCGCTGGTGTATTTTCTGGACACCCAAGACCAATTGCAGCCCTCGCTGCGCCAAGCGGCCTTGCCCAGCGCCGAGCAGCCCGACCTAGGCACGGCGCGTTGGGCACTCGACCAAGGCGAGCCCGCGGGTATGTTCACCGATACGCTGCCCGGCAGTGCTTGGCTTTATCTGCCTTTGAAAGCGCCCATGCGCACGCGCGGAGTGTTGGCGCTGCGCCCGGGCTCCACGCGCAGCGTGATGCTGCCCGAGCTGCGCGAACAGCTCGAAACCTATGCCCGCATCATTGGCCAGTCGCTGGAGCGCGTGCATTACATCGATGTCGCGCAGGCGGCTGTGGTGGGCATTGAGTCCGAGCGCCTGCGCAACTCGCTCTTGTCGGCACTGTCGCACGATCTGCGCACGCCACTGGCCGTGGTCTATGGCTTGGCCGACACCTTGGCCGCACTGCCCAACCTGCCAGCGCCAGCACGCGACATGACGACAGCCCTGCGCCAAGAGGCGCAGCGCATCAACGCCATGGTGACCAACCTGCTCGACATGGCGCGTCTGCAAAGCGGCACGGTACACCTGCGCCGCCAGTGGTTGCCGGTCGATGAGGTGGTGGGCAGCGCGTTGCAGGCCATGCAAGGTGCCCTAAGCCACCACCCGGTCTACACCCAAGTACCTGCCGCACTGCCGCTGGTACACATAGACGCCGTGCTGATCGAGCGCGTACTGTGCAACCTGCTGGAAAACGCCGTCAAATACACGCCACCGGACAGCACCATCACCGTGGCTGCCAGCGTGCGCGGCACCGATTTGCTGCTGTGCGTCAGCGACAACGGCCCTGGCTTGCCGCCCGGCAGTGCCGAGCTGTTGTTTGAAAAATTCACCCGAGGCGAACGCGAATCGAGCATTCCGGGCGTCGGCCTAGGGCTGGCTATTTGCCGTGCCATCATGGCGGCGCACCAAGGCCGTATCTGGGCCGAACGTGCGCCCCAAGGCGGCGCGGCTTTTTACCTGAGCTTGCCGCTGGGAACGCCGCCCAGCCTGCCAGCCCCTGAGGATGACGCCGAGATTGAAGACGCGACTGCGCGGCCCGCACCCGTACCTGCATCCAACCCCTAGCCGCTCCCCCCTTTCATGACCCCTGAATCACCCCCCATTGCGCTGATCGTTGAGGACGAAGCCGCCATTCGTCGCTTTGTGCGCGTTGCGCTGCAGGCCGAGGGCTGGCAAGTCCACGAAACCGACACGGTGCGCCAAGGGCTGATCGACGCTGGCACGCGCCGCCCCGATGTGATCATTCTCGACTTGGGCCTGCCGGACGACGATGGCATCCACTACCTGCAAGACCTGCGCGCTTGGTCAAACGTGCCGGTGATCGTGCTGTCAGCGCGCGCTGACGAGGCCGACAAAATCGCTGCACTCGACGCCGGTGCCGATGATTATTTGACCAAGCCGTTTGGCGTTGGCGAACTGATGGCACGCGTGCGCGTGGCGCTGCGCCGGTGGCAAACCAACGCTGCACACCAGGGCGAAGGCCCGGCACTGTTTCGCTTTGGCCAGGTCGAGGTTGATCTGGTGCAGCGGCGCGTTTTGCGCCAAGGCCAGCCGGTACACCTGACGCCGATTGAATACCGCCTGCTGACGCACTTGGTGACCCACACCGGCAAGGTGCTGACGCACCACCAATTGCTCAAGGCGGTGTGGGGGCCGTCGCACCTTGAAGACAACCACTACCTGCGCGTCTATATGGCCAATTTGCGCCAAAAGCTGGAAGAGCTGCCGACCCAACCGCGCCACTTACTGACCGAAACAGCAATTGGCTACCGGCTGATGCCTTAAGCAGCCGATTATGCTATAAAAACAATAGCTGTAAGCGCTTACAGCATAAGCGCTACAGGCACAAAACACTGTTTTTATGCACACAGTACGCGCTGCACCCGTCAAATGGCCAGCGGATCGACATCGACCAGCCAACGCACCAACCCCTTGTGCTCGGGCTGGCTGCGGGTGGCGTGCAGCAGCGGCTGCCACGCCGCCAAAAAGCGCTGCAAAGCCACACGCGATGGCGACTCCAGCAACATTTGCGCCCGCTCCACATTGGCCACGCGCTGGATGCTCAAAGGCACTGGCGGGTACAGCGTGACTTGCTCCAACCCAACCACCGCGTGGGCGCGGGCGGCGTCACTGGCGGCCTGCAAAAAGCCCTGCGCTACGGCCTGCGTGCGCGCGTCGGCACGCACCAGCGCCTGAAAGGCAAACGGCGGCATGGCGGCATCGCGGCGCTCTTGCAGTTGCTGGGCGGCAAAGGCGGCAAAGTCGTGCTGGCGCAGCGCGGCGACGATGGCGTGCTCGGGGTAGCCAGTTTGCAGCCACATCTCGCTGCGGCTGCCTTGGGCCGCGACATATTGCGCATCCCGCCCCGCACGGCCACTGGCTTGCAGCAACAGCGCAAACAGCCGCTCGGGCGCGCGAAAGTCGCTGGAAAACAGCGCCCCGTCCGGCTGCACCGCCGCCACCAGCGTGATGCGGCGAAAGTCGTGGCCCTTGGCCACCATTTGCGTGCCAATCAGCACGTCAATCTCGCCCGAATGCACCTGCGCCAGCTGCGCCTGCAGCGCGCCTTTGCGCTTGGTGGTGTCGGCGTCGATGCGCGCAACTTTGACCGGCTGGCCATCAGGGCGCAGCACACCGGCCAGCAAATGGCCCAGTTGCTCTTCTAACTGCTCAGTGCCTTGGCCGATGGCGGTGATGTCGGGGCTGGCGCAGCCCGGACAAGCGCGCGGCACGCGCACGCTGTAGCCGCAGTGGTGGCAACGCAGCGTGCGGTCGGCTTTGTGAAACACCTGGTGCGCGCTGCAGTGCGGGCAGTCGCTTTTCCAGTCGCAATCGGCGCAGTGCAACACCGGGGCGTAGCCGCGCCGGTTGAGCAAAATCATGCACTGCTCGCCGCGCTCAACGCGCTGTTGCAGCGCGGCCAGCAGCGGCGGCGAAAACACGGTGCGCCGGGGCTGGTGCTGCATATTGACCACCCGCAGCACCGGTAGGCTGCCCGCGTCGTCACCCGAGGCAATGCGGCTGGGCATATGCAGGCGCAGATAACGCCCGCCAGGGTCGCCGTCAGTGGCAGGGCGGCTGGCGTACCAGCTCTCCAGCGACGGCGTGGCCGAACCGAGGATAACTTTGGCGTGCTGCTCGCGTCCGCGCCAAATGGCCAAATCGCGTGCCGAATAGCGCGCGCCTTCTTGCTGCTTGTAGCTGGCGTCGTGCTCTTCATCGACGACGATGAGTTTCAGCCCCGGCATCGACGCAAACACCGCCATGCGCGTGCCCAGCACGATGCGGGCTTGGCCGCTGTGCGCTGCCAGCCAGCTTTGAAGGCGCTGCGGATTGGTCATGCCACTGTGCAGCGAAACCACGCTGCCCTCGCCAAAGCGCTCCATAAAGCGCTGTTGCAGCTGCGGCGTCAGGTTGATCTCCGGCACCATCACCAGCGCTTGCGCAGCGATGCCGTTGATGGGCTGTGCATCTAGCGCCTCTAGCGCCTCTAGTGCCGCTTGCACGCAGCGCAAATACACCTCGGTTTTGCCGCTGCCGGTGCTGCCAAACAGCAAGAACGGGCCAGAATTTATATCAATTTGGCCTATAGCCCTTTGCTGCTCTGCGCTGAGTGCTATCAAAGGTGAAGCATCTGCACGGGTGTGTGCCGTGGCGGAGCGGCGCAGGCGGCGCGCCAATTGGACTGAATTGAGGTCGCGCAATGGCGGCGGCAGGGCAGCCAGCGCCACTTCGCCCAAGCTGCGCTGGTAATAACGCGCGGCAAACGCCACCAAGCGGCGCCAGTGCCCGTCCAGCGGCGCAATGCCGTCCAACACCCCAGCAATCGGGCGGGCAGCCTTGCCCGGCGCCAGCGCCGGCGCATCGCCCTCCCAGACCACGCCCAGCACCTCACGCGCGCCCAAGGGCACGCGCACCAGCGTTCCCGGCGGCAGTGCCCGCTCACTGGCATAGCTAAGTAACGCGCCCATGCCGCTGTGGGCGGGGGTTTGCACGGCAACCGACACCAAAGCGCCCACAGTGGCGGCGGGATCAGAAAGCAGTGTGGACACAACAGAGACCTGGCAAATTGAATGGCAAGCCCAATACAGAAAACAAGTCGCATGACCTGTCAAGGGCTTTGTTTGCCTTTATTTGTGCTATTGCGAATATAAAAACCACCGTTTTATCGACCTATAACAACACAAGTGTTTGATTTTATTGGGCTTTTACATTCTGTCCAGAATTTCTGTGGATAAGTCTGTGGATATCTACCCTGCATTCAGCGCCAAGCCCTGCAAACATGAGGCTTTCAACAGTTTGCCTAGCAAAAGAGCAGTCGCCAGCAGTTATATATATCAACAACTTACGACGACCACTTCTTGTTGCGCCGGTGCAACTGGCGCAACTGATGCAATGGGCCAAGGCAACCCAGTCAGCCTTGGCGCATGGCGCGCGATTGGCTGTGTACGGCTTCGACCAGCGCCTGCACGTGCTCGGGCGGTGTGAACTGGTTGATGCCGTGTCCAAGGTTGAAGATGTGCGTTGGCCCGGTAGTGGTGCGGTCGGTGTGCGGCTGGCCAAAGCTGGCCAGCACGCGGGCCACTTGCTGCTCAATGTGCGCGGGCGGGGCAAACAGCACGTTGGGGTCGATGTTGCCTTGCAGCGCTTTGCCGGGGCCGCCGACTTGGCCGCCGACCAGTGCGCGCGCGCGCCCCAAGTTGGCCGTCCAGTCCAGGCCCAGCACTTCGCAGTCCAGCGGCTGCATATCTTCTAGCCACAGCGCGCCACCTTTGGTAAACACCAAGCGCGGCACGTCTTGGCCGTCGGGCCCAGTGCGCTTCAACTGCGCCAGCACACGGCTGGTGTAGGCCAAGCTGAACTCTTGGAACGCGCCATCGGCCAGCACACCGCCCCAGCTGTCAAAAATCATCACCGCTTGCGCGCCAGCGTCGATTTGCGCGTTCAGGTACTGCGCTACGGCATCGGCGTTGATGGCCAAAATGCGGTGCATCAGGTCGGGGCGGGCATACATCAGGGTTTTGACGTGCCGATAGTCTTGCGAGCCTTTGCCCTCGACCATGTAGCACGCCAGCGTCCACGGACTGCCGGAGAAGCCAATCAGCGGCACGCGGCCATTGAGTGCTTTGCGGATGCTGGTGACAGCGTCAAACACGTAGCGCAGCTTGTCCATATCGGGCACGCACAACGCGGCCACATCGGCTTCGGTGCGAATCGATTGGGCAAAGCGCGGGCCTTCGCCCTCGGCGAACGTCAACCCCAAGCCCATGGCGTCGGGCACGGTGAGGATGTCGCTAAATAAGATGGCGGCATCCAGCGCAAAGCGCTCTAGTGGCTGCAGCGTCACTTCAGTGGCGTAATCGACATTGGTGGCCAAGCCCATGAAACTGCCCGCTTTAGCGCGCGTTGCCTTGTATTCGGGCAAATAGCGACCAGCCTGGCGCATCAGCCACAAAGGCGTGTAATCAGTGGCCTGGCGCCGACAGGCGCGCAGGAAGGTGTCGTTGGTAAGGGGTGCAAAGGAGGTGCTCATAGTGGCGATTGTCTCAGAGCAACCGTCGTTTTGCGTTCGGCAATTTGCGTGCTGTAGCAGCGTTTGTAAACACCGTAAGCGTCAGTGCCTTGATAATAGGGCGTTTGCAGGCATGGGCACGGCAAGATGCCGGATGTGCCGTTAAGGGTTTGCGCACCGGCGCCAACCAGCCACACTGAAACCCCGAGGCGGCTGTGCCGCTGTTCTGGAGCACAACTGAAAATGGCAGATTCTTTTTCTTACGAACAACTGATTGCCTCTGGTGAGGGCAAATTGTTCGGCCCCGACAGTGGGCGCTTGCCGCTGCCACCGATGCTGATGTTTGACCGCATCACGCACATCGACAGCGATGGCGGCGCTTACGGCCTAGGCAAAATCCGCGCTGAACTCGACGTTAAGCCCGATTTGTGGTTTTTTGCCTGCCATTTCCAAGGCGATCCGGTTATGCCGGGCTGCTTGGGGCTGGACGCCATGTGGCAGCTGATCGGTTTTTATCTAACTTGGCTGCAACTGCCCGGCAAAGGCCGCGCTTTGGGTGCAGGTGAGGTCAAGTTCACCGGCGAAGTCGGTCCCAACGTAAAACAAGTGGTCTACGAGATTGATATCAAGCGCGTGATTAAACGCAAGCTGGCCATGGCCATTGGCGATGCCCGCTTGTTGGCCGACGGCAAAGAAATTTACGTGGCCAACGATTTGCGCGTTGGCTTGTTCAAGAGAGAAGAGAAAGAAGGGGTAGTGGCCTCAGGAGTTGCAGTATGAAGCGGGTAGTTATCACCGGAACCGGCATTGTTTCGTGCATTGGCAACGACAACGCCAGCGTCACCACCTCACTGCGCGAAGGCCGCTCGGGCATTCGCGCCATGCCTGAGTTTGCCGAGCTGGGTATGCGCAGCCGCGTCGCTGGGGTGCCGCAAATTAATCTTGAAGATCGCATCGACCGCAAACAGCTGCGTTTTATGGGCAACGCTGCGGCCTACGCCCACATCGCACTGGCAGATGCAATTGCCTCGGCAGGCTTGACGCCAGAGCAAGTGTCGCACCCGCGCACGGGCCTCATCATGGGCTCGGGCGGCGGCTCCCCAGCCAACCAAATTGAAGCCGCTGACATCTTGCGTGCCAAGGGCATTCGCCGCGTTGGGCCGTACCAAGTCACGCGCTGTATGAGTTCCACCGTGTCGGCCTGCCTATCGACCAACTTTGCCATCAAGGGCATAAACTACTCCATCACCTCGGCCTGCAGCACTTCAGCGCACTGCATTGGTGCGGCGGCGCAGCAAATTGCCTGGGGAATGCAAGATGTGATGTTTGCCGGCGGTGGCGAAGAAGTCACTTGGGGCATGGGCCTGTTGTTTGACGCCATGGGGGCCATGTCCAGCGCCTACAACGAAACACCCGAAAAGGCATCGCGTGCCTACGACGCGCACCGCGACGGCTTTGTACTGTCGGGCGGCGGCGGTGCGGTGGTATTAGAGAGCTTGGAGCACGCCCTAGCACGCGGTGCCAACATTTTGGGCGAAGTGATTGGCTTTGGCGCAACCTCTGACGGTGCCGACATGGTCGCGCCCTCGGGCGACGGTGCCATTGCCTGTATGCGCCAAGCGATTGCTGGGCTGGATGCACCGATTGACTACATCAACACCCATGGCACCTCAACGCCCGTCGGCGATGTGCCTGAGCTGCGCGCCATCAAAGCAGTATTTGGCGAGGCCATTCCGCCGTTTTCTTCCACCAAGTCGCTCACCGGCCACTCGCTGGGCGCGACGGGCGTGCAAGAAGCCATTTACTGCCTGCTGATGTTGCAACAAGGCTTTATTGCTGGCTCGGTCAACGTCGAAACGCTCGAACCCGCCGCCGAAGGGATGCCGCTGGTGCGCGAAACCCGCGATGCACCAATTCGCACCGCGCTGTCAAACAGCTTTGGCTTTGGTGGCACCAACGCCAGCTTGGTGCTGCGCCGCTGGGATGGTGCTTAAGCCGCTTACAACTGGCCCTCGGTCAAGGTATCAAGTTGGAACTGGCCTTGTTTGTCCCACAGCCATGTGTCGGTGTAGGTCACGCTGCCTAGGCGGGTGGGAACAGGAAACGGCGCTGCAGCGCGCACAGTGCGTTCGATTTCGATGACCACCTCGGGGGCGTGCTGCGGAGCGCGCATCCAGTGCAAACGCGTGACACGACCGCTGCGGTCAACGTCCACTTGCAGCACGCCGATGGCATACAGCGCGGTCGGCAATTTGCCTTGGTAAATACGCTTGGTGTTCAGGCGGTACAAATGGGCGGCAGCGTCTTTGCGGTACTCCAGCGGCGTAGTTGCGGCGGAGGCTGCCGATACAACCGCGCCCAGCCCTTGGCTTTCGGCTTGGGGTAACTCGGGCAGTGGCTCGGGCGGCGATTTGCAGGCCGTTACCAAAGAAGCCAGAAAAGCCACAGCGGCCATGACACCCGCCAGCAGCCAGTGGCTGCGCGGGCCGTCGGCATACTGGATGGACGATATTGATGGCGGTGTTGGCGGTGTTGGCGGTGTTGGCGGTGTTGGCGGTGTTGGCGGCAGCGAAGAGGGCATAAAACTTGTCCCAATGCGGAGGTCAGGGGGTGATCGGCGAGTGTACCCAAGGCCCAACGTGGGTGCGCAAGCCCAAGCCGTTGAGATACACATCGATCACGTTGCGGCCCGTCTCCAGCAGGTCAAAAGCTTGGGCATCAAACAACCAGCGCTGCACCAATCCTTCTACCAGCGCCTGCAAGCCGTGCGCTGCGCACTCCAGCGGCACCGGCGGTGCCACGCCTTGGCGGGCAAAGGCTTGCGCCAAGCTGCGACGGTTGCGCTCCACGCATTCGCCATGCACGGTCAAGCGGCGCTTTTGCACGTCGCCCAATTCTTCGGTGTATTCAACTTGGTGCGTGGCAATGTAGAGCACGCGGCGCGTTTGCGCATCGGTGGCGATCAGGCGCAACGCTTCAAGCATGGCGTGGCGAATATCGGCCACCGGGTCACTGGAACACACCATCTGCGTCAGGTTGAGGGTCTGCTCTAGCGGCAAAGTGACGCGATCCATCATGGCGTTAAACAGATCGGCTTTGTCCTTGAAATGCCAATAAATGGCACCGCGCGTGGTACCCGCCGCCACGGCAATATCGTTCAGTGAAGTGCGCGATACACCACGTGCTTGAAACAATTGTTCAGCCGCATCCAGCAGGCCTGCGCGTGTCGCTTGGGCATCTGCCTTGGTACGTCTGGCCATAGAAAAATCTCCTCTAAAGTATCAATCAACGAACTATACATACATTCTAGTATGTATGTATACTGCCGCACCTGTTGATCCTGCCAAAGAAAAATCATGCTCGCCTTACGCAATACCGCCGATACCGCCTTACGCAATACAAAAATTGCGCCCTTCGCTGTTTTTGTTTCTGTTTCTGTTGTGCCTCCTGCGTGCGTACGCTGGGGCTTGGCAGCAGGCTGTATCTCTGCGGCGCTGTTGCTGTCTGCCTGCGGTAAAAACGCCGCCGATACCGGTGCGGCCAGCGCAGCCAGACCGGCACCCGAAGTGGGCGTGATCACAGTGCAACTGGGCGATGTCGGTTTACTGACCGAGCTGCCCGGTCGTCTAGAGGCCTCGCGCGTAGCGCAAGTGCGGGCCCGCTCGGCGGGCATTGTGCAAAAGCGCGTCTTTCGCGAGGGCAGCGATGTCAAAGCCGGCCAGCCACTGTTTGTGATTGATTCGGCACCGTATGCCGCCGCACTGCAAAGTGCCAAAGCAGCACTGGCGCGCTCTGAAGCCCAATTAACACAAGCGGCAGCATTGGCAACACGTTACGAACCCTTGGTGGCGGCCAACGCGGTCAGCCAACAGGAATACGCCAACGCCGTGGCAGCGCACCAACAAGCACAGGCCGATGTTGCCATCGGCAAAGCAGCAGTGCAAACCGCACAAATCAACCTGAACTACGCCAACGTGACGGCACCGATTTCTGGCCGCATTGGCCGCGCTTTAGTGACCGAAGGCGCACTGGTGGGCCAGGGCGAAGCCACGCAGCTGGCGGTGATTCAGCAAATTAACCCGATGTATGTCAACTTCACGCAGTCAGCGGCGGACGTGATGAAGTTGCGCACTGCCATGGCCAGCGGCCAGTTCAAAAAAGCCAGCGGCGACAGCGCCGCCAGCGTGCGTGTGGTACTGGAAGACGGCACAACCTACGCACAACCCGGGCGTTTGCTGTTTTCTGACCTGACGGTAGACCCGACGACTGGCCAAATTTTGTTGCGCGCTGAAGTGCCCAACCCCCACGGTGACTTGCTGCCAGGCCTGTATGTGCGTGTGCAGTTAGAGCAAGCCCAGGCCAGCAACGCCATCACCCTGCCCCAACAGGCCGTAACGCGCAGCGCACAAGGCGACTCGGTGCTGGTGGTGAATGCCGAAGGTAAGGCCACGCCGCGCAATATCCAGCTTGGCGCTTCCAAGGGTGCGCAGTGGGTGGTGCTCGATGGCCTCAAGGCCGGCGAACAAGTGATGGTCGATGGCTTTCAAAAGCTGCAAATGATGCCCCCCGGCACCGCAATCAAAGCCGTGCCTTGGCAGCCCACTGCCGCAGCGAAATAAGGAGCCATCAACATGGCAAAATTTTTTATTGAGCGGCCCATTTTTGCGTGGGTGCTGGCACTGTTCATCATCGTAATCGGCTCTTTGGCCATCACCAAGCTGCCCATTGCCCAGTACCCACCCGTTGCGCCGCCCGCTATCGTAGTGTCTGCCGCTTACCCCGGTGCCTCGGCCAAGACGCTGGAAAACAGTGTCCTGAGCGTCATCGAACGCGAAATGAACGGCTCCCCCGGACTGATCTACATGGAGTCGGTGGCGCAGGCCAATGGCACCGGCACCATCACGTTGAGTTTTGAGCCCGGCACCGACCCCAATATGGCGCAAGTGGATGTGCAAAACCGCCTCTCGCGCGCCACGCCGCGCCTGCCCCAAGCGGTGACGCAACAGGGTGTGCGGGTAGATAAATCGAACTCTAATTTTTTGCTGTTCGCCATTTTGTCGTCTACCGACCCGAGCTTTAACCCCGTGGCCTTGGGTGACTACGCTGCGCGCAACGTCGTACCTGAGTTGCAGCGCCTGCCCGGCATCGGCCAAGCACAACTGTTTGGCACCGAGCGCGCCATGCGGATTTGGATTGACCCAGCCAAGCTAGCAGGCCTGTCCCTGTCATCTGCCGATGTCACCAACGCCATCCAGTCGCAAAACGCCCAAGTTGCCTCGGGTGCCATTGGTGACTTGCCCAACGTAGCGGGCCAAAGCATCGCGGCCACAGTGGTGGTCAACGGCCAGCTCTCCAGCATTGAGCAGTTCGGCAACATCGTGCTACGTGCCAACACCAACGGATCAGCGGTGTATCTCAAAGACGTGGCCCGTATCGAGCTTGGGGCTCAGGCCTATGCCACGGCAGCACGCCTGAACGGCAAAGATGCCGTCGGCGTGGGGGTGCAGCTCACTCCCAGCGGCAATGCGCTGGCCACAGCCAAGGCAGTGCGCGCCAAGATGGACGAGTTGCAGCGCTTTTTCCCCAATGGCGTGAGCTACTCCATTCCTTACGACAGCTCGGGCTTTGTCAAAATTTCCATTTCCCAAGTCGCACAAACGCTGATCGAGGCGGTGGTGCTCGTGTTTTTAGTGATGTTCCTGTTTTTACAGAATATTCGCTACACCATCATTCCCACCCTGGTGGTGCCGATTGCGCTGCTGGGCACCTTTGGTACGCTGCTGGCGCTGGGCTTTTCTATCAATGTGCTGACCATGTTTGGCATGGTGCTGGTCATCGGCATCGTGGTGGACGATGCCATCGTGGTGGTCGAGAACGTCGAGCGCATCATGAGTGAAGAGGGCTTGCCGCCGCTGGAAGCCACGCGCAAAGCGATGGGCCAAATTTCGGGTGCCATCATTGGCGTGACGCTGGTGCTGATCTCGGTGTTTGTGCCGTTGGCCTTTTTCTCCGGCTCGGTGGGCAACATCTACCGCCAGTTTTCAGCGGTGATGGTGGCGTCAATTGCGTTCTCGGCGTTTTTAGCGCTGTCACTGACGCCCGCCCTGTGCGCCACGCTGCTTAAACCGGTCGAGGCCGGACACCACCACGAGAAAAAAGGCTTTTTTGGTTGGTTCAACCGAGGCTTCACACGCACCGCCAAAGGCTATGAAGGCTTGGTGGCGCGCATTTTGCGCCGCACGGGCCGTTACATGATCATCTACGCGGCCATCATTGGTGTTGTCGCACTGATGTACACACGCCTACCCACCTCGTTCTTACCCGCCGAAGACCAAGGCACACTGCTGGTCAACGTGCAACTGCCGCCCGGCGCGACGCTGGAGCGCACCACCAAAGTGATGGAGCAGGTCGAAGGTTTCATACTGAAACAGCCAGAAGTTAAAAGCATGGTCGGTGTGCTGGG
>CAIRYF010000307.1 GCA_903882725.1 uncultured Simplicispira sp. | reverse complement strand
GGCAATCTCTGGAAGTTTGACCTGACCAGCGACGACGACAGCATCTGGGCAGTGGCCTTTGGCAACAATACACCCCTGTTCACCGCACGCGGTCCTGTGGCTATTGGTGGCACACGCGACCAAACGCAGCCCATCACCGCCCCGCCCATCGTGCGTGCCAATGATCGCAGCATGGTCGTGGGCAGTGGCAAAACCGCAGAAACCATGGCCGTGGGCGGCATGGCCGTTGCCTTTGGCACGGGCCGCAACCTCACTTCAACCGATCGCCGCACTGACACCACACAAAACACGCAAACCTTGTACTCGGTACTGGACAACACACGTTATCGCAAGAAATCAGGCGAAAATCACTTGGAAGTCCACCCTGGCACCGGCGACTGTGCTTCCAAGCCCAGTAAATGCGTGCCCACGCCCGCAGCAGTAGGCACGCTGACCAGCGCCGGCAGTCCCTTGGCCAAGCAGTCCATTGCAGCTATCTCTGCACTTGCCGGCTTTGAGACAGTGAATGCCACCCAAGAGCTGAAAAAAGAAACTTGGAAGGACTACAAAGGCTGGTACTTGGATTTGCCCGGCAAAGGCGAGCGCCTGCTTTCACCAATGCAATTCTGGGATGGCAGCAACATTCTGGCGGCCTACACCGCAGCGCCCGATGGCACCAAGAGCAGCTCCAGCGACAACATCAACGAAAGCTGTGTCGATGTAAAAATCGACACCAGCCTCGGCAGCCAGTACCGCACTTTGATCAATATCATGGACGGCAAAATACCCTCGATACCGCTGGTGGATGCCAATGGCGACGGCGTATTCGACAGCAAAGACAAGAGCGCTGCACGGCTGTCGGTGAACACAGGCTCCCCTTTGCTGATCACCAACGCCAAAAACATCATGGACTACACCGGTGTAGGTGCGGATACCACCAAAGCTATCAAGGGCGCGCGTATGCCAGAACAATCGATGCGCCCCAGCTGGCGCCAACTGAAATAAGAGAGGAATCAAATGACTCTAAAAATCAAACTGAAGCCGCATAAGCGACAAAAACAAACCGGCTTCACCCTCATCGAAGTCATGATCGTCGTGGCCATCATCGGCATCCTGTCGGCAATTGCCATGCCCAGCTACACTGAGCACATCCGGCGCGGCCACCGCACCGAAGCGCGCGCCGGGCTGTTGCAGGCGGCGCAGTGGCTGGAGCGGGCAGCAACGGCCACCGGGACTTACCCGAAGGCGGATGCATTTCCTGCCAACTTGAAAACCGTGCCAGGCGATCGCTACGGCATCACGCTGGCCTCCACTGACGGCACCACTTACACCCTGACCGCCACCCCCAAAGGCGCACAAGTGGGCGACAAGTGCGGCTCCTACACCCTTAGCCAGGCAGGAGAGCGCGGCGCTAACGGCAAAAAATCGAGCGATTCCGGCTACGACGCAAACTGCTGGAACAAATAACCAGTGCGGTACCATCCGGGCGCAATGACCACACCTGCGCTCACTTTCATGCACCAAGCGCTTGGGCTCGCCGCCCAGGCGCTTTTTCTTTCCAGTCCCAATCCCCGCGTCGGCTGCGTGCTCGTCGCTGCCGATGGCCGCTTGATTGGCCAAGGCTTTACCCAGCAAGCGGGCGGGCCGCACGCCGAGGTGATGGCGCTGCGCGATGCCGCTGCTGCCGGTGAAAACCCGCGCGGTGCCACCGCCTACGTCACCTTAGAGCCCTGCGCGCACCAAGGGCGCACGGGACCGTGTTGCGATGCGCTGATCGCCGCCGGCGTGGCGCGGGTGGTGGCGTCGCTGAACGACCCCAACCCGCTGGTCGGCGGGCGCGGCTTTGCCCGGCTGCGCGCAGCGGGCGTCGAGGTAGAAGTTGGCCCCGGCGCGACCGAATCGCGCGCGCTGAACATCGGTTTTTTCAGCCGCATGGTGCGCGGCACGCCCTGGGTGCGGCTGAAGGTGGCGGCGTCGCTGGACGGCACCACCGCGCTGGCCAACGGCGCCAGCCAGTGGATCACTTCGCCCGAGGCCCGCGCCGACGGCCACGCTTGGCGCGCGCGCGCCTGCGCCGTGCTCACCGGCATTGGCACCGTGCTGCACGACAACCCGCGCCTGGATGTGCGCGAAGTCGCCACGCCGCGCCAGCCGCAAGTGGTGGTGCTCGACAGCCGTTTGCAGACGCCGCCAGATGCTCAGTTATTTGTAGCTGCTCGCGCTTGCACCATCTACGCTGCAGGCCGTTTTGATGCCCATTGTGATGTCAACTTGGCTGTGGACTTTGCTGCCCGCAAAGCAGCTTTACAGGCACGCGGCGCAGCGGTGGAGTTAATGCCGGGCACCAACGGCCAAGTTGATTTAGCGGCCATGCTGCGCCACTTAGGCCAGCGCGGCACCAACGAGTTGCACGTCGAGACGGGCCAGCAGCTCAACGGCGCACTGCTGCGCGCCGGGCTGGTGGACGAGCTGCTGGTGTATCTGGCACCCAAGCTGCTGGGCGCGGGGCTGGGCATGGCCAACATCGGCCCGCTGTCGTCGCTGGCCGAGGGACAAGCTCTCGAATTTACCGGCGTGCAGCGCGTCGGCCCGGATTTGCGCGTACTGGCACAGCCCACAGGCCGGAGCGATTTTTAAGCCACAATCTCGCCCCATGTTTACAGGAATCATCACCGGCGTGGGGCACATTGCCGCCGCGCACCCTTTGGGCAACGCGCCCAGCCACGGCAAACGCCTGACCATCACCGCGCCGCCCGGCTATCTGGACGACGTTGGTTTGGGCGACAGCATTGCGCTCAACGGCGCTTGCATGACGGTGACGACGCTGTCGCCCGCTCAGTCGCAGTTCACCATCGACATCTCTGCCGAGTCGCTGTCCAAAACCGCCGGACTGGACGCTATCGGCCCGATCAACTTAGAAAAAGCCCTGCGCGCCAACGACCGCTTGGGCGGACATTTGGTCTCGGGCCACGTCGATGGCTTAGGCCACGTCACGCACTTTGCGCAAGCGGGCGAAAGCTGGGAGCTGCGCGTACTGGCACCGCCCGAGCTGGCCAAATTTTTGGCCTACAAAGGATCCATCGTCATCAACGGCGTCAGCCTGACAGTGAACCGCATCGCTGACTTGCCCACCGGCTGTGAGATGAGCATCAACCTGATTCCGCACACGGTAGAAAACACCGCGCTGGGCCATTTGCGCACCGGCTCCAGCGTCAATTTGGAAGTGGACTTGATTGCCCGCTACTGCGAGCGGATGCTGAGCATTCCCAAAGTTTAGGTGCTTTAGGCCGCTAGCCCTTTAAACACGGGCGCTAGCAGCTATCATTTTCAATAACAGCCGCTTTGATCTCAACTACAGATCAAGCGGCTTTCGTCGTTGGCATTGGCCTGCATTTGGCCGATGGCGGCGGCGCTGTCAAAACCGGCGCTGCGAAAGGCCGCCAACACAGCTTGCGCCGCATCCGGGTGGCAACTGACCAGCAGGCCGCCGCTGGTTTGCGGGTCGGTCAGCAGGGTGCGTTGCCATTCGGGCGCAGCGCTGGGCCATTGCACCGCAGCGCCATAGGCCGCCCAATTGCGCGCCGAAGCACCGGTCGCCATGCCTTGGCGGGCAAATTCAACCGCGCTGGCAATCAAAGGCACCTGCGCCAAGTTGACCTGCGCCGACAGGTGCGAGCCTCGGCATACTTCCAGCAAATGGCCAGCCAAACCAAAGCCGGTGACGTCGGTCATGGCGCGCACGCCGTCCAGCTGCGCCAGCGCAATGCCAACGCGGTTCAATTGCGTGGTGTGGCGCAGCATTTCGGCGTAGCCTTCATCTGGCAGCACACCTTTTTTCAGCGCGGCGGACAGCACGCCCACGCCCAGCGGTTTGCCCAGTACCAGCACATCACCGGCTTGGGCATCGGCGTTGCGGCGCACGCGGTCGGGGTGAATCAGGCCTAGGCCGACCAAGCCATAAATTGGCTCAACCACGTCAATGCTGTGGCCACCGGCAATCGGAATACCCGCCTCGCGGCAGACGGCAGCGCCGCCTTCGAGCACGCGGCCAATCACCTCGGGCGCCAGTTTGGCAATCGGCATTCCGACCAGCGCCAGCGCCAAAATCGGCGTGCCGCCCATGGCGTAAATGTCCGACAGCGCATTGGTCGCGGCAATGCGGCCAAAGTCGTAGGGATCATCGACGATGGGGGTGAAAAAATCGGTGGTCGCCACCAGCGCTTGCTGGTCATTCAGGCGGTAGACGGCAGCATCGTCGGCGGTTTCGGTGCCGACCAACAACTCGGGCGGAACGATGCCTTGGGGCGCGCGTGCCAAAATCTCGCGCAACAGGCCGGGCGCAATTTTGCAGCCACACCCGCCGCCATGGGCAAACTGGGTGAGGCGGATAGTCTCTAAATCAGGGGCAAGAACGCGAGCATGAAGGGTCATAGTGGCGGCGATTGTGCCAGCCGCGCCCTGCAACTGGCCGCCCGCTCGCCACATTGCCACGCCATTCCTTTCCTCGACTGGACACATTTTCATGAGCCACCGCAGCCCTGTGCGCGTATCGGATCGCCACGCTTTTGACGCCATCATCGACGCGCGTTCGCCCGCCGAATTTGCGCTTGACCATATTCCCGGTGCCGTGAATTACCCGGTGCTGGATGACGAGGAGCGCCGCATTGTCGGCACGCTCTACAAACAACAAGGCGCATTTGAGGCGCGGCGCGTCGGCGGCGCTTTTGTTGCCGCCAATTTGGCGCGCCACCTACAAGGGCCGTTGGCCGATCGCTCTGCGCGCTGGAAGCCGCTGGTGTATTGCTGGCGCGGCGGAATGCGCAGCGGCTCGATGGTGACGTGGCTGCGCATGGTCGGCTGGGATGCGCAGCAACTGCAAGGCGGCTACAAAAGCTGGCGCCGCCATGTGATTGACTTGCTGGCTGCGATGGCACCGCAACTACCGCTGCGCGTACTGTGCGGCCCCACCGGCAGCGCCAAAACGCGCATCCTGCAAGCGCTGGCCGAGCGCGGTGAACAGGTGCTGGATTTGGAGGCCTGCGCGCGCCACCGGGGGTCGGTGCTGGGCGGCTGGCCGGGGGTGGCGCAGCCGTCGCAAACGGCGTTTGAGACGCTGCTAGGCCAAGCGCTAGAAGGCATGGATTTGCAGCGGCCCATTTATGTCGAAGCCGAGAGCAGCAAAATTGGCCGCCTGTCGGTGCCGCCGCCGCTGATTGCGCATTTGCGCGCCAGTGCCTGTATCGAAATAAACGCCAGCACCACCGCGCGGCTGGAGTTTTTGCTGCGCGACTACGCCAATTTGGGCGACGACCCCGCACTGTTAGCGCAGCAACTGGGCCACTTGCGCGCTCTACACGGCGGCGAAATCATCACGCGCTGGCAAGACTGGGCGCACAGCGGCCAGCTAGCGTGTTTGTTTCCTGAACTGATGGCGCTGCATTACGACCCGCTGTATGCGCGCTCGCAAAGCAAAAACCTGTTCCAGTGGGCGCAGCGGCAATCGGTGTCTGCCAATGACTTGTCGCCCGCTGGCATTGGCGCAGTGGCCGATCAGGTGATTGAATTTGAGTCAAATCAGCCTCTAGCCCTTGTGCAGCAAGCGGTTTAAGCTATCAATTTTATTAAAAATGAGAGTGCTTATTGGCGCACAAAATCAATCACGATGGCACCCGGCTCGCGCTGCAGGTATTGGATGCGAACGCTGTCGCCATAGCGTGCCGCCAGTTGTTGCAGCAGCGGCAGCGGGTCGTGGTCGTTGACAAAGCGCATGGTCTCGCCGGGGTTCAAGGCATCGAGCGCACCAAAAATGGCGGCATGGCGAAAGCGCTTGGCAACGCCACGGGCATCAAACGGATAGATGGCGTCGGGCGAAGTGTGGTTGTGTGCAGTCATGGGTTCAAGTCCGGGCAGCTAAAAGAGTCAAACAAAATGAATCTTTATTTTATGGCTGCCCTTCGCTGCTGCACAGGATTGTCCTTACCGCCTTTGTGGCTCTGGCGGCTCTTGCCTATGGCTACACCATCTGCGCCGGTTGCACCCAAGCGTCAAACTCCTCGGCGCTGACGTAGCCTGAGGCAATGGCGGCTTCGCGCAGGCTCAGACCGGCATGGTGGGCGTGTTTGGCAATTTCGGCGGACTTGTCGTAGCCAATATGTGGGTTCAGCGCCGTCACCAGCATCAGCGAGTGGCTGACCAGCTCGGCAATGCGCGCACGGTTGGGTTCGATGCCGACGGCGCAGTGCTGGTTAAAGCTGCCCATGCCGTCGCTCAACAGGCGCACGCTGTGCAAAAAGTTGTGAATGATCAGCGGGCGAAACACGTTCAGCTCAAAATTGCCCGCCGCGCCGCCCATGTTGATGGCCACGTCATTGCCCATCACCTGGTAGCACAACATGGTCAGCGCCTCGCACTGCGTCGGGTTGACCTTGCCGGGCATGATGGACGAGCCCGGATCGTTCTCGGGGATGGCAATCTCGCCCAGCCCACTGCGCGGGCCACTGGCCAACCAGCGCACATCGTTGGCAATTTTGGTCAAGCTGGCGGCCAGGGTTTTTAGCGCGCCGTGGGCATACAAGAGCGCGTCGCAACTGGCCAAGGCTTCAAACTTGTTGGGTGCAGTGACAAACGGCAGACCCGTCAAGTCGGCCAGCTCTTTTGCCACCGCCACGGCGTAGCCTGCGGGCGCATTCAGGCCAGTGCCAACCGCCGTGCCGCCCAGCGCCAGCTCACACAACGCGGGCAGCGCGGCGCGAATACGTTGTTCGCCATAGGCCAGTTGCGCCGCCCAGCCCGATATTTCTTGCCCCAGCGTGAGCGGCGTGGCGTCTTGCAGGTGGGTGCGGCCAATTTTGACGATGTCGGCAAACGACTCGGCCTTGCTGTCGAGCGTGTTGCGCAGCGCAGTCAGCGATGGCAGCAAGTCGCGCATCAAGGCGTTGGCGGCGGCGACGTGCATGGCGGTCGGGAACACATCGTTGCTGGACTGGCTTTTATTGACCTCGTCATTGGGGTGTACCAGCCGTGCTTGACCGCGCTGGCCGCCCAGCAGCTCGCTGGCGCGGTTGGCCAGCACCTCGTTCATGTTCATATTGGTTTGCGTGCCCGAGCCGGTTTGCCACACCACCAGCGGAAACTCGTCCCCATGGCCGCCGACAATCACCTCGTCGGCTGCCGCCACAATGGCCGTGGTTTTGATAGCGTCCAGCAGCCCCAAGCCATGGTTGGTGTAGGCACTGGCGCGCTTGACTTGGGCCAGCGCGCGCAGCAATTCGGGCGGCATCCGGTCGCCAGCGATGGCAAAAAATTGCAGCGAACGCTGCGTTTGCGCGCCCCACAACCGATCGGCGGGGACATCAATGGGGCCAAAACTATCGCGCTCGGTACGAAAGGCGGTGCTGGGTTTGCGCATGTCCATCCTTGATAAATGAAGCGCCAGCATACCCCGGCGTGCGGCGCTGATCCCGCGATGCGATCAGGCTTTGCTGACAGGCTTGCGCAAGGCGTGCAAGGGATAATCCGGCCTTCGCGACTTTCTAAGACCGGAGCCCCACGCATGACCACCACCATTCGCCAACAAGACCTGATCGACTCGATTGCTGCGGCGCTGCAATACATCAGCTACTACCACCCCGCTGACTACATCACGCACTTGGCACGCGCCTACGAGCGCGAACAAAGCCCCGCCGCCAAAGACGCCATGGCGCAAATTTTGACCAACAGCAAGTTAAGCGCCACCGGACACCGCCCCATTTGCCAAGACACCGGCATCGTCAACGTGTTCTTGAAGGTCGGCATGGACGTGCGCTGGGGCGACTTCACCGGCAGCTTGGACGATGCCATCAACGAAGGCGTGCGCCGGGGCTACAACCACGAAGGCAACACGCTGCGTGCCAGCGTCGTCGCCGACCCACTGTTTGCCCGCAAAAACACCAAAGACAACACCCCCGCCGTCATCTTTACCGAGATCGTCCCCGGCAACACGGTGGACATCACCGTCGCAGCCAAGGGCGGCGGCTCGGAAAACAAATCCAAGCTCATCATGATGAACCCCGGCGACAACCTGGTCGATTGGGTACTTAAAACCGTGCCCACCATGGGCGCTGGCTGGTGCCCGCCCGGAATGCTGGGCATCGGCATTGGCGGCACCGCTGAAAAAGCCGTGCTGCTGGCCAAAGAAAGCCTGATGGGCGACTTGGATATGTACGAGCTGCAAGCCAAATCAGCGCGCGGCGAAAAACTCGACCAAGTCGAAGAACTGCGCCTAGAGCTGTTTGACAAAGTCAACGCCTTGGGCATTGGCGCGCAAGGCTTGGGCGGCCTGACGACAGTGCTGGACGTCAAAATCAAGCTGTACCCGACGCACGCCGCCAGCAAGCCCGTGGCGATGATTCCCAACTGCGCCGCCACGCGCCACGCGCACTTCTGCCTAGACGGCTCCGGCCCGGTTTACCTTGACCCGCCCAGCCTCGATCTGTGGCCCAAAATTGACTGGGTGCCCGACTACAACGCCAGCAAAAG
>CAIRYF010000306.1 GCA_903882725.1 uncultured Simplicispira sp. | reverse complement strand
TGGAGCATGGAAGAAGAAGAAGCCTTCAAAGCACCGATTCGCCGCCAGTACGAAGACCAAGGCCACCCGTATTACGCCAGCGCCCGCCTGTGGGACGACGGTGTGATCGACCCTGCCGACACGCGCCGCGTGCTGGCGCTGGGCTTGTCGGCAGCGCGCAACGCGCCGATTGAAGACACCAAATTCGGCCTGTTCCGGATGTAAGGGCACTGTGATGACGAATATGAGCACAGCTCTTTCTATTGCTTATGACGGCGCGGTCGCCCGCATCACCCTGACCCAGCCCGAGGTGCGCAACGCCTTCAGCGACGAGGTGATTGCCGAGATCACCGCCGCCTTTCTTGAAGTTGGCACCCGCCCCGAGGTGCGCGCCGTGGTGCTGGCCGCCCAAGGGCCGGCGTTTTGCGCCGGTGCCAACCTGAATTGGATGCGACGCATGGCGGACTACACCCGCGATGAAAACGTCGCCGACGCCGGCAAGCTGGCCGAGATGCTGCGTGTGATTTACGAATGCCCCAAGCCCACCATTGCCCGCGTGCAGGGCGATGTGTATGCCGGTGGCATGGGGCTGGTCGCCGCTTGCGACATGGCGGTCAGCGTGGACACGGCCGGTTTTTGCCTGAGCGAAGTCAAGCTGGGACTGATTCCGGCCACCATCAGCCCCTACGTCATCCGCGCGATGGGCGCACGCGCGGCGCATCGCTACTTTTTGACAGCGGAGCGCTTTGATGCAAACGAGGCACTGCGCATCGGCTTTGTCCATGCGCTGGTATCCGCAGATGCGCTGGACGCCAAGGTCGATGAGTTGCTCAAGGCCTTGATCAGCGCCAGCCCCAACGCCGTGCGCGCCTGCAAAAAGCTGGTGCTGGATGTGGCCGATCGCCACATCAACGCTGCCCTGATTGCCGCCACCGTCGAAGGCATTGCCGACATTCGCGCCAGTGCCGAGGGCAAAGAGGGCGTGCAGTCCTTCTTAAACAAGCGCAAGCCCGCGTGGTTGCTGGGCTGAGTTGGCACAGTGCATTTTTTAGACCGGGTGCGTGGGCACGCGGGTGTTTTCATTTTGGAGATTTCTTATGTTTAACAAAATCCTGATTGCCAATCGCGGTGAAATCGCCTGCCGAGTCGCTGCCACCGCCCGCCGCATGGGCGTCAAAACCGTTGCCGTGTATTCTGACGCCGACGCCCACGCCAAGCACGTGGCGGTGTGTGACGAGGCTGTGTACATTGGTGGCAGCGCGCCCAAGGACAGCTACCTGCGCTGGGAAAAAATCATTGCCGCAGCCCAAGCCACTGGCGCGCAGGCCATCCACCCTGGCTACGGCTTTTTGAGCGAGAACGACGAATTTGCCCAAGCCTGCGCTGATGCTGGTTTGGTGTTTATCGGTCCGCCCGCCTCGGCCATCTTGGCGATGGGCCTGAAGGCCGAATCCAAACAATTGATGGAAAAAGCTGGCGTGCCCTTGGTGCCCGGCTACCACGGTGCTGACCAAGACCCCGCCCTGTTGCAGCGCGAAGCCGACCGCATTGGCTATCCAGTCCTCATCAAAGCCAGCGCTGGCGGTGGCGGCAAGGGGATGCGCGTGGTGGAGCAAGCGGGCGACTTTGCCAGCGCACTGGCCAGCTGCCAGCGCGAAGCCATCAACAGCTTTGGCAACGACACGGTACTGATTGAAAAGTACGTGCAACGCCCGCGCCACATTGAAATTCAGGTGTTTGGCGACACGCTGGGCAACTACGTTTACCTGTTTGAGCGCGATTGCTCGGTGCAGCGGCGCCACCAAAAGGTGCTGGAAGAAGCCCCTGCCCCCGGCATGACGCCCGAGATGCGAGCCCAAATGGGCGAAGCGGCGGTGTCGGCCGCTCGCGCTGTCAACTACGTCGGTGCTGGCACGGTGGAATTTATCGTTGAGCAGCGCGATGGCGGCGAGATGACCTTCTTCTTTATGGAGATGAACACCCGTTTGCAGGTTGAGCACCCGGTGACCGAAGCCATCACCGGCGAAGACTTGGTCGAGTGGCAACTGCGCGTGGCCAGCGGCCAGCCGCTGCCCAAGCGCCAAGACGAGTTGCGCATCATCGGCCACGCCATCGAAGCGCGTATTTGCGCCGAAAACCCCGACAACAACTTCTTGCCCGCCACCGGCACGCTGCACGTCTATGGCCTGCCCGAGTGCGTCACCTTTGAGCGCGCGAACCGCAGCGACACCGGTGTCGCGGTGCGCATCGACTCTGGCGTGCGCCAAGGCGATGCCATCAGCCCGTTTTACGACTCGATGGTTGCCAAAGTCATCGTGCATGGCGACACGCGCGCGCAAGCGCTGGCGCGGCTGGACACCGCGCTGGCGCAGACGCACATCGTTGGCCTGTCAACCAACGTGCAGTTTCTGCGCCGCGTTGCTGCCACACCGTCGTTTACCCAAGCCAACTTGGACACCGGCCTGATTCCACGCGAAGCGGGCTGTTTGTTTGACCAAGAGCCCGTGGGCTTGGTGCTGGCCGTGGCCGCTGCCGTAGCGCAAACGCTGCTCGCCGAAGCCGCAGCGGCTGGCACCGATCCGTTCAGCCGCCGCGATGGCTGGCGCTCGCACGGCTTGGTGCAGCGCCGCTTTTCGTTTGACTTTCACGCCGTGCCAGTGCCAGCGCTATTGACCTATCAACATAACGGTGCGCTGCACTTGTCGGTGGGCGAAGGTGATGCCCAAGTGGCGGGTACGCTGGCGTTTCAGTCGCCCGATGCCCAGCGTATTGACTTGCAATTTGCTGGACAGCGCCAAGCCGTCAGCATCTATACCCAAGGCGAGACCCAATACATCTTTGCCGCCCATGGCGCAACGGAAATCATCGAAATTGACCTGCTGGCCCATTCCGGCGAAGCCCCCGCCGAAGGCGGCCGCCTGACCGCGCCCATGCCTGGCAAAGTGGTGTCGTTTGCTGTCAAGGCGGGCGACGTTGTCACCAAAGGCCAAGCGCTGGCAGTGATGGAAGCCATGAAGATGGAGCACACCATTGCCGCCCCCACCGATGGCGTGGTGGCCGAGCTGCTGTACGCCCCTGGCGACCAAGTGACTGAAGGTTCTGAGCTGTTGACGCTGGTGGCTGCGGTCGCTGCTGTAGCTGCTGCGGCCTGAAATGGAGCTTTAAATATGGCATCCCACCTTCCTACCCACGTTCGCATCATCGACGTTGGCCCGCGCGACGGGCTGCAAAACGAAAAAACCCCGGTGCCTGCCGACGTCAAAATTGGCCTGGTGCAGCGCCTGCAAGATGCGGGCCTGCAAGAGATTGAAGTCACCAGCTATGTGTCACCCAAGTGGGTGCCGCAAATGGCCGACAACCATGCGGTGATGCAAGGCATGGCGCGGCGCGGCGGCGTGCGCTATTCGGTGCTGACGCCCAACTTGCAGGGCTTTGAAGCCGCGCTGCAAGATAAACCTGACGAAATCGTGGTGTTTGGCGCGGCCAGCGAAGCCTTCAGCCAGAAAAATATCAATTGCAGCATTGCCGAGAGCATCGAGCGCTTTGCCCCGGTGGTTGAAGCGGCGCTGGCCGCTGGCATTGCCGTGCGCGCTGCTATGAGCTGCACCGTCGGCTGCCCCTATGAAGGCGAGATTGCGCCCCAGCGCGTCGCTTACTTGGCCGGTCTACTTAAAGGCATTGGTGTGCAGCGCGTCGATGTGGCCGACACCATTGGCGTGGGCACACCGCGCAAGGTGCAGGCCGCCATTGAAGCCACGTTGCAGCACTACCCTATCGACGCCATTTCCGGCCATTTTCACGACACCTACGGCCAAGCGCTGGCCAATACGCTGGCGGCGCTGGAGCTGGGGGTGTGGAATTTCCAGTCGTCGGTGGCTGGCCTGGGCGGCTGTCCTTATGCCAAGGGCGCTACTGGCAACGTATCGACCGAAGACATGGTTTATATGTTGCACGGCATGGGCATTGAGACCGGCATTGACTTGGACAAGCTGATCGACGCCGGTGTCTACATCAGCGACTTTTTAGGCCGTAAACCCCACTCGCGGGCGGCCATGGCGATTTTGAACAAACGCGCTGGCTAAGGTCGGGCCAAAATAGAGGCATGGATACTATTAAACCAATAGCTGCTCGCGCAAGCCTGCTGCGGGCTGCAGGCTATTTTGACCAAAATTCTGACGAAGGCATCCCCTCGCCGTGCATTTCGGTCTGCCGCATGAATGCCGAGGGCAGCCACTGCGAAGGGTGCTTTCGCTCCATCCCCGAAATCCGCGCGTGGGCCAGCGCCGATGCTGCGCAGCGCCTGGCCATTTGGGCACAACTGGCCCAGCGTGCTGGCATGGCATTTCCACCTGAACCACCTGAACCGTCCGATTGCGCCGCACCATCAAAGGCTTCGCTATGAAAACTATCACGTTTTATTTGGACTTTATCTCGCCCTACGCTTGGCTGGCGTTTGAGCGCTTGCCCGAAGAATTGGACGGCCTGAGCTACAGCGTCGAATACCGCCCGGTGCTGTTGGGCGCACTGCTACAGCAACACGGCAACCCCGGCCCGGCCGGCATTGCACCCAAGCGCGAGTGGACGTACCGCCACGTCACGTGGCTGGGCCATGCCCTGGGCGTGCCGCTGCAAATGCCAACGCAGCACCCATTTAACCCACTGATACTGCTGCGCCAAGCGCTGGCCTGCAGCAGCGATGGCCGTATCAACCGCTTTGTCGCCGAGACGCTGTTGCGCCATGTCTGGGTCGGCGGCCGCGACGCGCTGGATGCGGCACGCTTGGCGCAATTGGCGCAAGAGCTGGCACCGCAGCTGCGGCCAGAGACCGACAGTGAGCGTGTCAAAGCACTGCTGCGCGCCAACACCGACGCCGCAGCGGCGCGCGGCGTGTTTGGCGTACCAACGTTTGCCGTCGATGACCAGCTGTTTTGGGGCTTAGACAGTTTGCCGATGCTGCGCGCTTATTTGCAAGATGATGCGTGGTTTGCTGCCCCAGCGGGTGCTGCTGCAAGCGTGGTGCAAGGACTGCCGGGTTGAATGTGGTGAATGGGGCGCTGGTCGCCCTTGTTTAACCCGGCTTGATGCCGCCGCACCCGTGAGTTCGCCATGCCCAGTGCCTTTAACTTTGACGCTTCGCCTTTTGACTGTTTGAACCCGGACGAGCAGCGCTTGGTGCGCGACAGCGTCGATGTAGCGTACTTTCGCGAAGGCGCGGTGGTACTGGACTCGGGCATCGTGCCAACACATTTGTTTGTGCTGATCAAAGGATATGTGACACAAACCGAGGGCGACGAGGTGCTGGGCACCTATGGCCCAGACGACAGTTTTGATGGCCGGGGCTTGATGGCCGGGCGCGTCAGCAGCCGCTTTGTCGCCGCCGAAGAAGTAGTGGCCTACCAGCTGGCGCGCGAGGCAGTTAACGAGCTGATTGCCCGCAACGCCACCTTTGGCGCGCTGCTGTTTTCAGACTTGGGCAAAAAACTCAGCGCACTGGCGCAGCGCAGCGACCGCCACGAACGCCAGTCGCTGACGCTGGCGCGGGTCGATGAGGCCTATTTGCGCCCGGCGCACATGGTCGATGCCAGTATCGACATCGTCTCGGTGGTGCGCATATTTCAAGAACAGCACACCACCAGCGTGCTAGTCACCGGAATGCCCGATGGCAAGTTGGGCATTTTTACCAACACCACGCTGCAGCGCGCTATTTTGGATGGCCGCGCGCTGAACCAAGTGACGGTGGGCGAACTGACCAGCAGCCCGGTGGTCACCGTGCGCGCTGCCGACCAATTGGGCGATGCCATGGCGCTGCTGCTGCGCGAGCGCGTTCACCGTTTGGTGGTGGTCGATGGCGACAAGGTGCTGGGCATTTTGGAAGCGCTGGACTTGTTTAGCTTCTTGGCCAACCACTCGCACCTGATCACGGTGCAAATTGAGCGAGCGCGCAATCTGGATGATTTGGCGCAGGCGGCGGTGCAAATTACCCGGCTGATTGCCGCGCTGCACCGAGGCGGTACGCGCATTGGACTGATGGCGACTTTGGTGCAACAGCTCAATGTCCGCTTGTTTGAGCGCGCTTGGGCCATGGTGGCACCGCCCGAGCTGCTGGCCAACAGCTGTCTGTTCGTCATGGGCAGTGAAGGGCGCGGCGAGCAACTACTGAAAACCGACCAAGATAACGGCCTGCTGCTGCGCGACAACTACCAGCCACCGGCTGATTTACAGGCCATTTGCCAGCGCTTTTCAGACGTACTGACCCGCTTTGGCTACCCCGAGTGCCCCGGCCACATCATGCTGAACAACCCGCTGTGGCGCGGCACCGTGACCGAGTTTGGCCAGCGTGTGCGCCAATGGCTGCTGCTGCCCAGCGCCGATGGCTTGATGAATCTGGCCATTTTCTTGGACGCCCATACCGTTGCTGGCGATGCTGCGCTGCTGGCCACCGTGCGCAACGCCCTGATGGCATTTGCCACCGACAACGATGCGGTGGTGGCGCGCTTTGCCTCGGCGATTGAGCAATTTGACACCGATGCCAGCTGGTGGAGCCGGCTGCTGGGCACCAGCGAAGAACTGCGCCGCGTCAGCCTGAAAAAAGCCGGTATCTTCCCCATCGTTCACGGCGTGCGCAGCTTGGCACTGGCGCGGCGCGTCACAGCCACCAGCACCGCCGATCGCATCAAGGCGCTGGTGGTCGATGGCGTGCTGGACGCCGGTTTGGGCCAAGAACTGATCGAGAGCCTGTACTTTTTGCTGGGTCTGCGCCTGACCGCCGGATTGGCCGAAATCGACACCGGTCGCCCTGTCACCGGCAACGTCATTCCCGAGCGCCTGACCAGCTTAGAGCGCGATTTGCTCAAAGACGCCCTCTCGGTCGTCAAGCGCTTCAAAACACTGCTGCACCTGCGCTTGCGGCTGGATTTGGTGTGATATGTCTGCTATGACTCCTCCTTCAACCGGCCCACGCCATTGGTTGGCCCAAGCCAAACGCGCCTGGCAGCAGCACCACCTGAGCGACCCGCAATACGCCTTTGTGCTCGACGCGCCGCCGCCCAATGAATGGGTGTCGCTGGACTGCGAAACCACTGGCCTGAACCGGCGCAGCGATGAGATCATCTCGGTGGGCGCGGTGCGCATCGTCGGCGACCGCATCATGACCAGTGAGCGGCTGGAACTGCTGGTGCGCCCCGACAAAGGCGTGCCCGGTCAAAGCGTGCGCATCCACCGCCTGCGCGAGCAAGACGTCGCCAACGGCCTGCCGCTGGCCGAGGCCATGCACCAGTTGCTGCACTTTATTGGCAGTCGGCCCTTGGTCGGTTATTACTTGGAGTTTGATGTGGCGATGCTCAACCGCGCCATTACCCCGCTGATTGGCATGGGCCTGCCCCAGGCCAAGTGGGAGGTGTCGTCGCTGTATTACGACTACAAATTTAAGCAATTGCCGCCCTCGCACCAACAGGGCAATGCCGATTTGGATTTGCGCTTTGCCACGCTGATGGCTGATTTGCAGTTGCCGCTGCGCGACGCGCACGACGCCATAAACGATGCGGTAATGGCGGCCATGGCGTTTATCAAGCTGCGCCATCTGAATGGAATCTGACCGCTATGACCGTTTTGCCATCGCTTGACTCTGCCACTGGCTCTGCACTGCACGGTTGGTATTGGGCTGAAGGCTACGCCGGTGATGTGACGCCACAGTTGGCGTGGCACTGGGCGTGCAATGGCACGGCGGTATTGGTCGATGTGCGCAGCGACGCCGAGCGCGAATGGGTTGGCAGCGTGCCCGGCGCGGCAGCAGTGGTCTGGAAGCAGTGGCCCGGCATGGTGATGAACGCCGACTTTGACCAGCAACTGCGTGCAGTGGTGCCACCGGGCAGCAAGGTGGCGCTGTTGTGCCGCAGCGGCGTGCGCTCCGTGGCGGCCGCGCGGCGCGCCACCGAGCTGGGAATGCAGGCCTACAACATCCTAGAGGGCTTTGAGGGCGCGCTCAACGAGCAAGCGCAGCGCGGCCATCTGAATGGCTGGCGCTGGCAGGGTCTGCCTTGGCACCAGGGTTGACCCAAAGCGCCTGATTTGGGCGGGGAAGGATAGCGCTGCCCGCGCAAGCGGGCATAGATAGTCAACCAGTCACCAAGTGCGCGGGAAGCCTCGGGGTTTAGCCCGGGGTTGAGAGCGCGGACACCGCAAGTGTCCTGATTGAGCCGATATTTTGTTATCAATACCAAATGAACATGGAAGGCAAATACACAATGCCTTCCGTGGCCTAAATCGCCATCTGGCTTGTGTGTTCGGGCCATAATTTCTCTTGCATTAGTTTGTTAGACCAATTATAATGCACAGTATGGACTGCACCAAAACCCTGCGCCTGCGCATCAAAGACACCCACGCCCGCGTGCTGGCTGTGATGGCGCGTCAGGTCAATCCGGTGTTTAACTTCTGCAACGAACCCAGCCACCG
>CAIRYF010000305.1 GCA_903882725.1 uncultured Simplicispira sp. | reverse complement strand
GCGGTACGGTAGTAGCTCACCATCCTGCGACTGATGCCCAGTGCATCTGCTGCTGTGCTCAAAGACAGGTGGTTGCGGGTCATCCAGTCGCCCAACATCTCGTGGCTGGCCTCGCCTGCTTGTTCCTTGGCCCAAGCGTAGACGTTGTCTGCTCCGAACTCCTCGTCCAGCCATTCAATGCCACCGCCCCACTCACTGACGTGAACTTTGGCAAACACTTCGGGCTGCAAAAGGGGCTTGAGGGCTTGGTGCTTTTTAAGGCGCTCGCCCACGTCCACCTCAAGCACCTCGCCAGTGCTCCAGACAGTGCGCAGACGGTATGGTTGCAAGGCCTCAACCGCTTGCAATCGGGGGAAGAAGTAGTCGCTCATGCTTGATTGCTTTTCCACAAGTCCTGAAGAAAGATAGGGCGCTCTCGAATCCATGCCATTGCTTCGCGCATTTCTCGCTCTGCAATGCGTCCTTTGATTTCGAAGCTGCCCAAATCCACGGTGCAGTCTCTGCCATCGCGCAATTTGACGTGGACATGGGGTGGTGGATGGTCATCCACATACATCACCACTCGGCTGCTATCGAAACGCTGTAGTGTGCTCATGCCTGACTTTAGTCTAGTGCAGCTATTGCTCTAGTGCAATGTTGGGTTGCTGGTGCAACCCAACAGCAGCGCCCAACCAGCCCAGCGCGCTTGCATTAAAATCTCGCCCACTGCGCCGCCTAGGTGCAGCACGAGTTTGGACGCTCGGATCGAAAAGTAGTGCAGCCCCCGCCCGCAGCTGCAAACGTGCCAGCGCCTGCAAGGCATTGGCCGTGGTCTGCTCGGCCAGCGCCGTCGGTGTCGTGCCGCGCAAGTCGGCCAGTACGTGGGCAATGCGCGGCAACTCTGCCGGACTGTTGCGGCTTTGCGGCGTGCCAGCAGCGCGGTCAAAGGCGGTGCGGTAGAGCCAATGCGGCGGCATATCGGGGGCGTCGGTCTCTAGCACCAGCGCCTCGGGCGGTAATTCAGTGGCCAAGCGGCGCAGTTGCAGTGCGCGCTCAAACGTCAGCGCGCCGCCAAAACCCAGCTTGAATCCGAGCGCCACAAAAGCACGCGCCTGCTGCAAGCTGCCGTTGAAAGCGTGGGCAATGCCGCCTTGCACCGGCACCTCGCGCAGCCCTTTAAGCAGCCGATCGGCCGAGCGGCGCACGTGCAATATCACCGGCAAATCACAGCGCCGCGCCAGTTGCAGTTGGGCGCGGTAGAACTGCTCTTGCCGCGCCGCGTCCAGGCCCGGCACAAAGTAATCAAGGCCGATTTCGCCGATGGCGACCAAGTGCGGGTCGTGGCGCACGCGCTGCAAAAACTGCCCCAGCGCCGCCACATCGCCATCACCGGCGCGCCCGGTGTAGAGCGGATGGATGCCCAGCGCGTAGCTGTCGCCGTAGCGCTGCGCCAGCGCTTGCACCGCGCCGCAGTGGGCCAACTGCACCGCAGGAATCACCAAATGCTGCACGCCCACCGCCCGCGCTGCTGCGCGCACCGCATCCACGTCCGGCGCGAACTCAGGCGCGTCGAGGTGGCAGTGGGTGTCTATCCAAGTGGGCATGGTGATGGGATGGCGTCCCATGCTCAGAAGTTGCACGGGAGGCCAATTACAGGTGTTTTAGAGCGCTAGCCCTTACTCTGCATGCGGAATTAGCTCACTTTTTTGATGCTTCTAGTAACCAACTCAAGCCCTTACTGGCCAGCTTTCGAGGATGGCATCGAAAGTGGGCAACG
>CAIRYF010000304.1 GCA_903882725.1 uncultured Simplicispira sp. | reverse complement strand
TGTTGGCCGTATCAAAGTGCCATTGCAGCGGCCAACTGAGCGCCGTGGCTCCCAAGCAGGTAGCGGTCGCTAGGCCATAGTGGCGCGCGCTGTCGAACCAGCGGCGCTCTTGCGCTTGCGCTTGGGCCTGTTCGCGCGTCGTGCGGCTTGGCGGGTTGGGGCGATTTTTTTGCGCCACCACCGAGATCAAATCCAAGTCGTCAGCGCTGTCGGCCAGCACCCGCGCCAGTGGCCAGCGCCCGCGCAGCCGCAGCCACCACGGCGCTGGCGTCTCGCGGCCCAGCACCAGCTTGGCCAAGTTGTGCTCGCGCGCGTAAGCAATCAAGGCGCTGGCCACGTCTTGCGCCGTCAGTACCGCTGTGGTGGCACCCAGGTCGGCGGCCAGCCGCACCACGCCCAAGGTGCGCTCGCGCTGCGCAGCCGGCAAGCGCCGTAGCACCATGGTTTCAACGTACACCGCGTGCCACGGTACGCTCAATTGTTGTGCGAGCAGGGCGGCGCTGCGCACCACGCTGCCTGCCCCGGGCGAGTCGCTGATGGCGCACAAAATAGCACCGTCGGTCTTCCAGACTTGGCCGATGCGCTGCGTGCTGCGCCAAGCCTGTACGTCGTCTTCGACGCGATCGGCAGTGCGGCGCAGAGCCAGCTCGCGCAAGGCCATGAGGTTGCCTTTGCGAAAGAAATGGCTTGCCGCCCGATCGGCCTGTGGGCCTTGGTGCACCTTGCCCGCCTTGAGGCGTGCCAGCAGCTCTTCGGCCGGGGTATCGACCATGACCACTTCATCGGCACGGTCGAAAAAAGTGTCGGGCAAGGTCTCTTGCACCCGAATGCCGGTGATGCCGCCGACCACGTCATTCAGGATCTCCAGGTGCTGGACGTTGAGCGTGCTGTAAACATTGATGCCGCTGGACAGCAACTCTTCCACGTCCTGCCAGCGCTTGGGGTGGCGTGAGCCGGGCACATTGGAATGCGCCAGTTCATCCACCAAGACCAGTGCCGGGTGGCGCTGCAGGGCGGCGTCCAGATCGAACTCTGGCAACTCCTTGCCGCGATAAGGCAGTGCTTTGGCGGGCAGCGTGGGCAAGCCCGCAAACAGCCCCTGCGTTTCACTGCGGCCATGGGTTTCCACCACGCCGGCGAGCACGTCCACGCCTTCGGTATGCAGTTTGTGCGCCGCTTGCAGCATGGCGTAGGTTTTGCCCACGCCAGCCGATGAGCCAAAGTAAATGCGCAATTTGCCGCGCACAGTGGCCGCCTCGGCCTGGCGCATCTGCGCTAGCAAGGCGTCGGGATTGGGGCGCTGGTTGTTGAGCATGGGTTCATGTTTATGTGCAGGCGGCTGCGCGTGCGGCAGGGGTTTTCAGCGCTGCGCATCCAGCGCCAAGTTCAGCTTGAGCACGTTGATGCGCGCCTCGCCCAGCACGGCCAAGTCGCGCGCCTCGGTGTGGGTCTCGATGAGCGTTTGCACCTGCGCCAGCGGCAAGTGGCGCTCGCGTGCCACGCGCACCACTTGGTACTGCGCTGCTGCCACGCTGATGTGGGGATCGAGGCCACTGGACGACGCCGTGACCAAATCGGACGGTACTGGCTGCAGGTTGCCCGGATCAGCAGCGCGCAGGGCGGCGATGCGTTCCTGCACCGCTTGCGCCAGCGCTGGGTTGAGCGGCCCTTGGTTGGAGCCACTCGAACTGGCCGCGTTGTACGGCATCGGCGAAGTGGCCGAAGGCCGGCCCCAGAAGTGGATCGGTGCGCTGAAGTTTTGGCCGATCAGCTTTGATCCGACGACCACGCCATCGCGTTCGATCAGGTTGCCCGCCGCTTGCAGGGGAAACGCCGCCTGGGCCACGCCGGTGACCAGCAAGGGATAGACAAGGCCGGTGAGGGCGCTGAACAGCACCAGCAGTACCAGCGCGGGACGTAACAAGTTCTTCATGACAATTCCTTTGGCCAGCGGGCCTCAGATCAGGTGGGTGGCGACCAAAAACAGGTCGATCAGTTTGATACCAATGAACGGCACGATGAGCCCGCCCAGGCCATAGACCAGCAGGTTGCGCCGCAGCAGCGCAGCAGCTCCCACGGCGCGGTACGGCACGCCCTTGAGGGCCAGTGGAATCAGCGCGACGATGATCAGCGCGTTGAAAATCACCGCCGACAAAATGGCCGAGGACGGGCTGTGCAGCCCCATCACGTTGAGCGCTGCCAACTGCGGATACACGCCGACAAACATCGCCGGGATGATGGCGAAGTACTTGGCCACGTCGTTGGCAATCGAGAACGTGGTCAGCGCGCCGCGCGTCATCAAGAGCTGCTTGCCGGTCTCGACGATCTCCAGCAGCTTGGTCGGGTTCGAGTCCAAGTCAACCATGTTGCCGGCTTCTTTGGCCGCTTGGGTGCCGCTGTTCATGGCGACTGCTACATCGGCCTGCGCCAGCGCCGGAGCGTCGTTGGTGCCGTCGCCGGTCATGGCGACCAAGCGCCCTTCGGCCTGGTAGTCGCGAATCAGTTGCAGCTTGGCTTCGGGCGTGGCTTCGGCCATAAAGTCATCCACACCAGCTTCGGCGGCAATGGCGGCCGCTGTGAGGCGGTTGTCGCCGGTGATCATCACCGTCTTGATGCCCATGCGGCGCAGTTCAGCAAAGCGCTCCTTGATGCCGCCCTTGACGATGTCCTTCAGTTCCACCACGCCCATGACGTGCGCACCATCGGTCACCACCAGCGGTGTGCTGCCACGGCGCGCTACCGTTTCCACAGCGCTTTGCACTTCGGCTGGAAAATGGCCGCTGTGCGCCTCGATGTGGCGGCGCACCGAGTCGGCGGCACCCTTGCGGATGCTGCGCTGGGGTGCTGCGGCGTCGCCAAAATCGACCCCACTCATGCGCGATTGCGCAGTGAAAGGTACAAAGTGCGCCTGCAGTCCTGCCAGCTCGCGTTCGCGCAGGCCAAAGCGTGTTTTGGCCAAGACCACGATGCTGCGGCCCTCGGGCGTTTCGTCGGCCAATGAGGCCAGTTGCGCCGCGTCGGCCAATTGCTCTTCAGTCACGCCGGGCGCTGGCACAAATACGCTGGCTTGGCGGTTGCCCAAGGTGATGGTGCCGGTTTTGTCCAGCATCAGCACGTCCACATCACCGGCGGCCTCGACGGCGCGGCCTGAGGTGGCAATCACGTTGGCGCGCATCATGCGACTCATCCCGGCCACGCCGATAGCCGACAGCAGGCCACCGATGGTGGTCGGAATCAGGCACACCAGCAACGCCACCAACGCCGTGATCGACACCACCGTGCCGCTGCCCGCGGCCTGCACACTGAACATCGAGAACGGCAACAGCGTCACCGTGACCACCAAGAACACCAGCGTGAGAGCCACCAGCAAAATGGTCAACGCGATTTCATTCGGCGTTTTTTGGCGCTTGGCGCCTTCGACCATGGAGATCATGCGATCTAAAAACGACTCGCCGGGGTTGACGGTAATGCGCACTACCAGCCAATCCGAGAGCACGCGCGTGCCGCCCGTCACGGATGAAAAATCACCGCCCGACTCGCGGATCACGGGGGCCGACTCGCCGGTGATGGCGCTCTCGTCCACCGAGGCCACGCCCTCGATCACGTCCCCGTCCAGTGGAATGGTGCCCATGTCGCCGACCTCGACCAGGACCACATCGCCCTTGCGCAGGTCGCCCGACTGCACCGGCAGCCACTGCGCACCGTAGTGCGGCTGTTGCAGCTTGCGCGCCCAGGTATCGGTCTTGAGTCCGCGCAGCGCCGCAGCTTGCGCCTTGGAGCGGCCCTCGGCCAGCGCTTCGGCCAAGTTGGCAAACAACACCGTGAACCACAGCCACAGCGCAATCGCCAAGATAAAGCCAGAGCCCTCAGCGCCAGCCACTGCCGGGTGATTCAGACTGGTTAGCCACAGCAGGCTGGTGAGCAAGCTGCCGACATAGACCACGAACATGACCGGGTTGCGCCACTGCACACGTGGATCGAGCTTGGCGAAGGCCTGCACCAGCGCAGGTTTGAGCAGTGCCGGATCGAGAAAAGAAAGTTTGCTTTGCGTATTCATGGTGTGCAGTGCCTCAAGCCTTCCAGAGCATCAGGTGCTCGACGATGGGGCCCAAGGCCAGGTTGGGTACGTGGTTGAGCAGGCCGACCAACAACACCACGCCGATCAGCAGCGCCACAAACAGCGGCCCGTGCGTGGGCAAGGTGCCGCTGCCGACCGGGATGCGGTTTTTGGCGGCCAGACTACCGGCCAGCGCCAGCACCGGCACGATGACGCCAAAGCGCCCCAGCCACATGGCCACGCCCAAGAGCGTGTTGTAGAACGGTGTGTTCGCCGACAGACCGGCAAAGGCGCTGCCGTTGTTGTTGGCGGCCGAGGTCAGGGCGTAGAGAATTTCCGAGAAACCATGCGCGCCGGGATTGGCCACGCCCAGTCGCCCACTTTCGGCCAGCACGGCAATGGCCACGCCCACCAGCGTCACCAGTGGGGTGATGAGGATGGCAATGGAGACCATCTTCATCTCGTGGCTGGCGATTTTTTTGCCCAGGTATTCCGGCGTGCGACCAATCATCAGCCCGGCAATGAACACCGCCAAAATGGCAAACGCCAACATACCGTACAGGCCGGTGCCAACACCGCCAAACACCACCTCGCCCAGCTGCATCATCACCAGCGCCACCATGCCGCCCAGCGGCGTGAACGAGTCGTGCATGGCGTTGACCGCGCCGCACGAGGCCGAGGTGGTGACCACCGCGAACAGCGCACTGGCGACCACGCCAAAGCGCGCCTCCTTGCCTTCCATGTTGCCGCCGCCCTGCAGTGCGCTTGCCGCTTGGTCTGCGCCCAGTGCAGCCAGTTGCGGGTTGCCAGCCTGTTCAGCCGAGGTGGCAGCCATTACCGCCACGGCAAACAAAATCACCATGGCCGCCAAAATGGCCACGCCTTGGCGCGAATCGCCCACCATTTGGCCAAAGAAGAAACACAGCGCCGCCGGAATCAAAAAGATGGCCAGCATTTGCCCTAGGTTCGACAGGGGCGTCGGGTTTTCATAGGGATGCGACGAGTTGGCATTGAAGAAGCCGCCGCCATTGGTGCCCAGCAGCTTGATGGCCTCTTGAGACGCCACAGGCCCCATGGCCAGGGTCTGCGTTTGCGTGGCGACGGTCTCCATGGCCGGCTGGTCAGTGGCATCTTGCAGCGGCTGGCCCTGCGCATCCAGCTTGGCTTGCTGGTAGTGGGTGGCCTCCACGGTAGACACCTCTTTGTAGCCGCTCAGGTTCTGGATCACGCCTTGCCCCACCAGGAACAGTGCAAACACGAACGACAGCGGCAGCAACACCCACAGCGTGACCCGCGTGATGTCGGCCCAGAAGTTGCCAATGCCGCCAGCCAGTCGGCTGGAAAAACCGCGCACCAGCGCGAAAGCCACGGCCATGCCGGTGGCACCAGAAACAAAGTTCTGCACCGTCATCACCAGCATCTGCGTCAGGTAGCTCATCGTTGACTCGCCGCCGTAGCCCTGCCAGTTGGTGTTGGTGACAAAGCTGACTGCGGTGTTGAAAGCCAAGTCGGGCGAGACCGCTGCCATGCTCTGCGGGTTCAGCGGCAGCCACAGCTGCACGCGCTGCAGGCCATAGGCCACCAGCAGACCGAGAAAGTTGAACAGCAGCAGTGCCAGCGCATAGCGCTTCCAGTGCATATCCTCGTTGGGCTGGATGCCCGCTGCGCGGTAAACGACACCTTCTGCCGCTTGCATCCAGCGCGGCAAGCGCCCTTGCGCCACGGCGGTGAGCCAGCGCGACAGCGGCCATGCCAGCAGCAGCAATAAGCCCAAGAACAGGGCCAGATGGATCCATGCCAAAGAGGTCATGTCAGAACTCCTCGGCGCGCACCAGCGCCACCACCAGATAAACGAACAAGCCTGCCGCTGACAGGCCACTGAACCAATACAGTGCGATCATTGCTGGCCCTCTAACGCATGACTGGCCAGCGCCAATCCCACTGCCAAGCCCCACAGCACGCAGCTTAGGCCCAAAAATACGACATCCATGGCATCTCTCCCCATTGAGGTTTTCATGCCAACGAGCGTAAAAGTGCGCGCCTCAATGTGCCGTAGAGAATGCACGCTGGGGTATCAAGATGGCGTAAAGATGGCTATATACCGCGCCAGCGCCCTTTTTATTGGCTTCTTCGGTGCTGCGCTACGCGGCATGGGTGAAATGCCGATGGCTTGCGCAAACGCTGTTTGTTGACATCCTTCATCCAGCAGCAACACAAACTGTATATTTATAGCCAAAACAGCCTCTAGCCCTTGTGCAGCAAGCGCTAGTAGCTATCAATTTTTACAGTTTCACGCCCCGCGCCTTCAGTGGTAGGCGCTGCGCCGCCATGCACCTTGGCGAAGTTGACATCCTCCCCGCCCTAAAGGACGGCAATTCCTGCTGCCAGGCGGCGATGTCCCGCCGCGAGAATGTTTTTAGCGGCGTTGATGTCCCGGTCGTGCGCCGTGCCACATTCGCTGCAAGTCCACTCTCTTATTCCAAGTCCTGCTCTACCTTTCGGACTGCTGGCGGCAATAACTCCGCAGCACGAACAAGTCTGGGTGGTGTAGCTTTCATTGACTACCTCGAAGACGAT
>CAIRYF010000303.1 GCA_903882725.1 uncultured Simplicispira sp. | reverse complement strand
TTTTGCCTCGCCGCGACCCGGGGAGGTGGTTTTATCTTTATTAGGAGACTTGTCATGGATCGTCGTTCCCTCATCAAGAAAGCTGGTATCGCTGGCGTATTGGCTGCAGGCGCTGCGCCTGCGGTACACGCCCAAGCCGCAGTGCGCTGGCGTCTGGCGTCGAGTTTCCCAAAGTCTCTAGACACAATTTATGGCTCGGCAGAAGTTTTTGCCAAGGCTGTGAAAGAGATGTCTGGCGGAAAGTTTGAAATCTCCGTACACGCTGCAGGCGAGCTGATGCCTGCGTTTGGTGTGGTCGATGGTGTGCAAAACGGCACGGTGGAGATGGCCCATACTGCGCCGTACTACTTCTTTGGCAAAAATGAGGCGTTTGCTATTGGCGGTGCCATTCCGTTTGGCATGAATTCCCGCCAATTGACTGCATGGATAGTGGATGGCAATGGCGGCAAGCTGATGCGCGAGTTCTATGCCAAATACAACATCATCAATATGCTGGGTGGCAACACTGGCGCGCAGATGGGCGGCTGGTTTCGCAAAGAGGTCAAGACACCGGCTGACATCAAGGGTTTGAAGTTTCGCGTTGGCGGCTTTGCCGGCAAAATTATCGAGCGCATGGGCGGTGTGCCGCAAAACATTCCGGGCGGCGAAATTTACCAGGCGCTGGAAAAAGGCACCATCGACGCCGCCGAGTGGATTGGGCCTTATGACGACCAAAAGCTGGGTATCAACAAGGTTGCGCCGTTTTACTACTACCCCGGCTGGTGGGAAGGCAGCTTGAACCTAGAGTTTTATATCAACGACAAAGCCTTCAACGCCTTGTCTGCCGAGTACAAAGCCATCGTGCAGGCGGCTGCGCACGAGGCCCATGTGGTGACGCAGGCGCGCTATGACGCTCGCAATCCAGGGGCGCTCAAGCAGCTGGTGGGTGCCAAAACCAAGGTGCTGCCGTTTCCGCCGTCGGTCATGGATGCGTCGTTCAAGACCACCATGGAGGTGTATGCCGAGTTAGACCAGAGTAATCCAGAGTGGAAAAAAATCTACGCCGATTACCGTAATTTCCAGCGCGATCAGGTGCTGTGGTTCCGTTTTGCTGAAGGCAGTTTTGACACCTTTATGCAGCGCCAAAAGCTGTAAACAACGCGCTAGTGGCGGCCTATTAAGCTGCCATGACGCGGTTTTTGCCAGCGCGTTTGGCCAAGTACATTCCTTGGTCAGCGCGTCGGACGAGATCGGTGCCGGTCTCTCCTTCAGTGGCTTGCGCCACACCGGCGCTGAAGGTAATGAGGAGTTTTTCGTTTCCCTGAAGAAAAAAGCGGGTTGTCAGTTCGCGTTGTAGGCGTTGCAGTGCTTCGATGCCTTCAGGCAGCACTGTGTTTGGCAGCAGTAGCACGAATTCTTCGCCGCCATAGCGCGCCAACATATCTTGTGGTCGCATGACTGTTCGCATCACTTCGGCCAAATGCACCAGCGCAGCGTCGCCAGTGCTGTGTCCTAGCCGATCGTTGATTTGCTTGAAATTGTCCACATCGAGCAATCCGGCGCACAGTGGAGACCCCGTGCGCTGGGCGTGTGTCAGTTCGCGTTCCATTGCTTCGTCCAGTCCTTTGCGGTTAAGCGTGCCAGTGAGGGGGTCATGGCGCGCTTGGGCGCTGACTCGGTCGAGTTGCTGCTGTAGCTGCTCTAGTTGAAGGTGTTTTTCCTGTGCCCGTTCGCGCAGGTTGGTGAGTTCGTCATGCGCTATTTGGCTGTCCATTGCCATAGAGCGGGTGGCTGTCATGACTTCTTTTAGCACTGGGGCAATTTCTTCAAGGGTGCTGGCCCGGGCAATTTGCTCGGAGCAATGTTCCATCATGTCGTGGTAGCCGCTGCTGTTTTCTGTCACGCTGGAGAGGCGAGTAATGAAGGCAGAGAGCATTTCTTTCATTTGCTCTTGTGTTTCGACCATGCGGCCTTTGGCTTCTGTTTGTTTGAAGATGACGTCC
>CAIRYF010000302.1 GCA_903882725.1 uncultured Simplicispira sp. | reverse complement strand
GGAGGCGATGGGCAAAGGAATGGAGGTGGTCATCCCACCCAAAGCCAACCGCAAGGAAAAACGAGTGTTTGATGCGCTGAAATACCGGGCGCGCCATTTGGTGGAAAACCTGTTTCAGCGAATGAAAGTCTACCGAAGAGTGGCAACGCGCTATGAAAAGCTCGATAGCCGCTTTCTCAGCATCGTCCACTTGGTTGGTGCCATGAAATGGCTTCATTAACTTCAATAACACGGCCTAGACATGTAGCCTTCAATTCCAGTAAGCCGGGCGTTGCAATGGATGGCCACTGGCGGAGATCACGGGGTCGGGCAACTGGCTGCGTTTGAGCTTGTCTTCACCCACAGTCAAGTGACCATGGGCTACTTTTTTCAATTGCTCCGAGTGCCGATTAGGTGGAAAAGCGACGATCAGGCGCTTGTTCGGAAACCGCTGGCGCACTTGCTGGATGGGTGTAGTCAGGTCGCTGTCGCCAGAAACGATGATGGCTGTGTCAAAACGGTCTTCAAAGGCGTCGGTCAGCAACTGAACTGCGATATTGACATCGGTCATTTTTTCTTCGTAATCAGGCCAAGTGGAGCCACATTTCTTGCACTGCCGGGTTTTTTGCAGGTAGTGACCAAATTGGGTTGCGAGGCCGGGGCGGGTAGCCAACGCCTCTATGTAGTCACCCTGCCGCTTGGCATCGTCCGCGTTCTTGCCATTGGTTTTGATGCGGGCGGTGAAGTAGTGCGTGGCGACTAACTGCTGCTCCGGTTTAAGCAGACTGGTGATCAGTACTGGTAGATCCAGCCAGTAATAGCGGCGCAATCTGCTTTGGCGCAAGCCAAAGTAGAGGTTGAACCCGTCGATGTAAGCCGTTACTCGTTGCATTGGACCCACTTGTTGTGACACTATTTATTGACCTATGGTGATGTAGGTATGGATAATACGAGGCTACAACCCCGCCGGAGATAGCATCTCTGGTCCGATGCCCCAGCAAGCGAAAGCTCTGGGGCATCTCTCTTTGTGGTGCCCCTGTTTACCCATGGAACACATGGGGCTCCAAGGCTCTGCCCAGCAGCAGCCCCAAATCCAAGTTCTTACTGGCCTCGGCCCAGTCTGGCTCTTGCGTGAATGGCATGGGGACGTAGTTCACCGACTCGGCGCGCTCGCCATCGACCACCACCACGGCCAGCACGAATTTTTCTTTTTGATTGAGCCCATGGCGGATTTCGTTGCTGGTGACGGTGATGGTGTCGTGCCCCTTGGCTCGGCCCTTGACTTCGATATGGCGTTCCAGCGCCAAACCCTGCGGTTGCTCGATGTAGGCAGTGATGTCCCAGCCGCATTTGTCAGCAGACACGTCTTTGGTGCGGTGGCCCAGCGCGTGTTCGGCGTCAAACACGGCTTGCATGGCAATGCGCTCCACACGGGCACGGGCGGCGGCATCAGCGGTGAAATGGGCTTGGCCGCTGCGCTGGGCCAGTAACCCGGCGGGGATGATGAGCGCACCGCCGATGACGTTCGGCGTGCCAGAAGCCACATGGCGCATGGCCTGGAGTTCGGCGGTGCGCTGTTTGAGGCGCGCACTCAACTCCTCGGCGCGGCGGCGGGCGTTGTCAGGTTGCAGGCGCGGCTGCCTGCCTGCACGCACGTCCATGTCCAGCCGGATGGCACGGTCGGACCAATATTGAATTTCTTTCACCAAGCGCTCGCGCACGGCGGCCAGTTGCTTGTCGGCTTGGCGCTGGCGGCGGCTGGCGATTTCTTGGGTGTGCTCGGGCACCAGGTGTTGTACGGCGTAGGCCAAGGCACGGGCTTCGATGTGGTGTGTCACCCAATCGGCCTGCAACACGTCGGCCACCTGAGCGGCCTCAGTGGGGGTGATGGGCTCCAGGTCAAGGTGGCGCGCAAATGTTGCGGGTGTGGCTTGGCCGTCAGCCGTCATTTCCACAAACTGCAATCGACGCGATACGTCGCGCGGGGTGCTGCCGTTGGGCGCGGTGGTTTCGCGCACGCTGTGGTCGAGCATGAACAGCACGCGCGGCTCGCCGCTGTCGTCGTGTGAGTCGACCAAAATGGCGCCGCGTTTGAGCAGGCTGCGGTGGCTGGACAGCACCAGATCGGTCACTGCCGCCATGAGGGGGTGGCCGGGGTGCAGCAGTTCGGCGGTGGGTTTGCCGTAGAGGGTGCGGCGCTCCCTGTCAAAGCAGATGCGTTCATACTTTTTCAGCACGGGGGTGCGGGTGTGGCCGATGACGCGGTCGCGCTCCATGACATCTGCCGGAACGTGGCGCACTTCGTAGCGGCCGGCTTCGCGGGCACGCAGTTCGCCGCCCACCACCCGGAATGCCTCGCGGAAAAAAGCGCTGATGAAGTGCGGCTGGAGCTTGCGTGCTTCGGCCTTGTCCATCTCTTCACGGATGGCATACAGGTCGTCCAGGCTCATGTGGTTTTCGACCAGCGCGTTGCGGGCCATCAGGTCTTTGAGCGAGATGTTGTCAAAGGCCTCGCCCAGCACGTTGAACACCCGCCCACCCAGCGCCTCGCGTTCGATGGCCAGCTTTTTAAGCAGGCAGTTGAAGACTTCCCCTTCACGGGTCTGGGCTGCTACCAAATTCCACAGGTGGCAACCTCGCGCTGGCCAATGCGGTGGATGCGGCCAAAGCGCTGCTCCATGCGGTTGGGGTTCCACGGCAGGTCGTAATTGACGATTTCTTCGAGTTTCAACATAGGCGTCTGTTCCCACAATTTTCTGAAAACAAGCGGCGTGCGCAAGGGAGGCATCTGTCTTTGCGGACAGTTTGTCAGCGCCAAGGCGCGCGATACTCAGCGGTATCGTTTTCTCTCCCGCGTCCATGCACGCCGCCGTGCGGGGCAGCGCTGGCTTTACATGACAAGTCCTGACCTCTCTCAACACACCCCCATGATGGCGCAATATTTGCGCCTGAAGGCCGACCATCCCGACACGCTGCTGCTCTACCGCATGGGCGATTTTTACGAGCTTTTCTACGCCGACGCAGAAAAAGCGGCGCAGCTGCTGGACATCACGCTGACGCAGCGAGGCCAGTCGGCGGGGCAGCCGGTGGCCATGGCCGGGGTGCCTTTTCATGCCCTGGAAACCTATCTGGCGCGCCTCATCAAGCTGGGCGAATCGGTGGCGATTTGCGAGCAGGTGGGCGAAGTCGGTGCCAGCAAAGGCCCGGTGGAGCGCAAAGTGGTGCGCGTGGTCACGCCCGGCACGCTGACCGATACCGAGCTGCTGTCCGATAAAAGCGAAGCGCTGCTGCTGGCGCTGCACCAAGGCCCGCGTGCGCGCTGCGGCTTGGCGTGGATGAGCGTGACACAGGGCGTGGTGCATCTGGCCGAATGCGCACCCGATGCGCTGGGCGCGTGGCTGGCGCGCATTGCGCCCAGCGAGTTGATTTACAGCGCCGGCGTCACCGAGCGCTTTGAGCTGCAACTGCTGGCGCTGCGCCAAGCCGGTGCCTTTAGCTGCCCGGTCAGCCCCCGGCCGGATTGGCAATTTGACAGCCCGCTGGGTGCGCGCAAGTTGCTCGGCCACTTGGGTGCTGCCAGCCTGCAAGCCTGGGGCGCAGACGACGTGGTGCAAGCACACGCCGCCGCCGCTGCGCTGCTGCAATACGCCGAGCACACCCAAGGCCGCGCGCTCACCCACGTGGCCAGCGTGCAAGTGCAGCGCGAGGGCGACCTGATTGACCTGCCCGCCAGCACCCGGCGCAACCTGGAACTGGTCAAAACCCTGCGCGGCGAGGATGCGCCAACGCTGTTTTCGCTGCTGGACACCTGCATGACCGGCATGGGCAGCCGCTTGCTGAAAAACTGGCTGCTGACGCCGCAGCGCGAGCGCAGCGCCGCGCGCGCGCGCCTGTCGGCCACCACAGCGCTGCGGGGCGCAGGCAGCGGCGGGCCATGGCAGGCGCTGCGCGCTGCGCTCAAGGGCGTGGCCGATGTGGAGCGCATCACCGCCCGCGTGGCGCTGCGCCAAGTGCGCCCGCGTGAGCTGGTAGCGTTGACACAAACGCTACAAAAAACAGAGCTGCTAGCGCATATGCAACAAGGGCTAGACCCCTATTTGAACCAAATTTTTGCCGATTTGCAGCCCCCTGCTGCCTGCACTGCCCTGCTGCAAAGGGCCATACACCCTGAGCCTTCCGCTTTGGTGCGCGACGGCGGCGTCATCGCCACCGGCTTTGATGCCGAGCTGGACGCGCTGCGCGCCATCCAGACCGATTGCGACGCCTTTTTGCTGGACCTGGAAACGCGCGAAAAAGCGCGCACCGGCATCAGCAACCTGCGCGTGCAGTTCAACAAGGTGCATGGTTTTTACATTGAAGTGACGCAAGGCCAAGCCAGCAAAGTGCCCGCCGACTACCGCCGCCGCCAAACGCTGAAAAACGCCGAGCGCTTCACCACGCCCGAACTTAAAGCCTTTGAAGACCAGGCGCTGTCGGCCAACGAGCGCGCACTGGCACGCGAAAAATGGCTGTACGAACAGGTGCTGGACGCCCTGCAAACCCATGTTCCGGCGCTGGCCCGCTTGGCGCAGGCACTGGCGGCGCTGGACGTGCTGGCCTGCTTGGCCGAGCGCTCACTGACCTTGAACTGGTGCGCGCCGCAGTTTGCGCCCGAGCCGTGCATCGACATCGACGCTGGCCGCCACCCGGTGGTCGAAGCGCGGCTGGCTGAAACGTCAAGCGGTGCCTTCATCGCCAACCACACCCGGCTGAACACCCACACGCGCCTGCAAATCATCACCGGGCCCAACATGGGCGGCAAATCGACCTATATGCGCCAGGTGGCCCTCATCGCGCTGCTGGCCAGCATGGGCAGCCACGTGCCGGCCAGCGCGTGCCGACTGGGGCCGATGGACGCCATCCACACGCGCATTGGCGCAGCCGACGATTTGGCCAATGCGCAATCGACCTTCATGCTGGAGATGACCGAAGCGGCGCAAATTTTGCACGCCGCCACGGCGCACAGCCTGGTGCTGATGGACGAGATTGGCCGCGGCACCAGCACCTTTGACGGCCTGGCGCTGGCCAGCGGCATTGCCACGCACCTGCACGACAAGACCAAAGCCTTCACGCTGTTTGCCACGCACTACTTTGAACTGACCGAGCTGCCAGCGACGGCACGCCACGCCGTCAACCTGCACGTGGCCGCAGCGGAGTCGGGTGCCGATATTGTGTTTTTGCACGAAATCGAGCCCGGCCCGGCCAGCCGCAGCTATGGCATCCAAGTCGCCAAACTGGCCGGCGTGCCCGCCGCCGTGCTGCACCACGCCCGCCACGCGCTGGCAGCGCTGGAGGAGCGCGCCAGTGTGGGCAAGGTGCAAGTAGATTTATTTACTGCGCCACCCGTGCCAGCCTCTGCCGGTGCTAGCCCGTTGCAGGCGGCGCTGGCCAATTTACAACCCGACACCCTGAGCCCACGCGAGGCGCTGGACGCGCTCTACCAGCTAAAAAAATTGGCGCAAACAGATGATGCTTCAGGGTAGATAGGATGCAATGCAGGTATGGTGCGCAGACTGGGCGGCACCAGCAAACAGTTCGCCGACCAGGCCCTTCTGCTTCTAAAATCCACCCACGCAATTTTTGCGCCAAAGAGTAACAGCATGACCCGCATGACCAATGTCCAGCACGAAATCGACGAGCGCACCAATCTCACCAACTCCAATAAGTTTGAACTTTTGTTGTTTCGTCTCGGTGCCGACAGTGCCCTTGGCCAGTCTGAGTTATTCGGCATCAACGTGTTCAAAGTTCGCGAGATTGTGGCCATGCCCAGCATCACGCCCATCGTTGGAGCCACGCCGCATTCGTTGGGCATCGTTAACTTGCGTGGTCAGGTGATTCCGGTGTTTGACCTGCCCGGCATCGTCGGCTGCAAGCCAAAAACCGGGCTCAACATCATGCTGGTGACCGAGTACGCGCGCAGCACGCAGGCGTTTGCGGTCGAGTCGGTCGAAGACATCGTGCGCTTGGACTGGAAGCAGGTGCTGTCTGCCGACAACAGCGGTGCCGGGCGCAATATGGTGACCAGCATTGCCCGCCTCGACGGCAGCAGTGACGGCACCCGCTTGGCGCAAGTGCTTGACGTGGAAGCCATTTTGCAAATGGTATCGCCGTCGGCCGAGTCGGATATGAATATGGATGCGCAAAAAGTGGGGCCTGAACTGAAACTCAGAGCTGGCACCATGATTTTGGCGGCGGACGACTCCTTCGTTGCCCGCTCACTGATCGAGCGCGGCCTCAAAGCTATGCACGCGCCGTTTGAAATGACCAAGTCGGGCAAAGAAGCTTGGGAGCGGCTCAACGCTATCGCCGATGCCGCAGAAGCCGAGGGTAAAACCGTTTTGGACAAGATCTGCTTGGTATTGACCGACCTGGAAATGCCCGAAATGGATGGCTTCACCCTGACGCGCAAAATCAAACAAGACCCGCGCTTTAGCCGAATTCCCGTAGTCATCCATTCGTCACTGTCGGGCTCGGCCAACGAAGACCATGTGCGCAGCGTCGGCGCTGACGCCTACGTGGCCAAATTCGTTGCCGAAGACTTGGCCAAAACCATCCGCTCGGTGCTGCCGCACTAAATTGTCAAAACCAAAGGAGTGGGGAGTGGTATCACATGGGTATTGATTTCACAGGCCGGGTGGCCATCGTGACAGGGGCCGGCGGCGGTTTGGGGCGCGAGCACGCGCTGGCGCTGGCGGCGCGGGGTGCCAAAGTGCTGGTCAACGACTTGGACGGCAGCGCCGCGCAAGCGGTGGTCGATGAGATTTGCGCCGCAGGCGGCCAAGCGCTGGCCAATGGTGCCTCGGTCACTGACTTTGTCGCCGTGCAGGCCATGGTGCAGCAGGCGATAGACGCTTGGGGCCGGGTGGATGTGCTGGTCAACAACGCCGGCATTTTGCGCGACAAGAGTTTTAGCAAGATGGACTTGGCCGATTTTCGGCTGGTGTTGGACGTGCATTTGATGGGTGCGGTGCATTGCTGCAAAGCGGTGTGGCCGCATATGCAGGCGCAGGAATATGGCCGCATCGTCATGACCACCTCGTCTACCGGGCTGTATGGCAACTTTGGCCAAAGCAATTACGGCGCGGCCAAGCTGGCCCAAGTCGGATTGATGCAAACCTTGGCGCTGGAAGGGGCCAAGCACAACATCCGCGTCAACGCGCTGGCACCCACCGCGCACACGCGCATGACCGAAGGCGTGCTGCCCCAAGCCATGCTGGCCGCCCTGAAACCGGGTGCCGTGGTGCCCGCCCTGCTGGTGTTGGCACACGAGGACGCGCCCACGCGCGCCATTGTCTGCGCTGGCGCAGGCAGTTTTGAGGCCGCGCACATCACGCTGACGCAAGGGGTGTATTTGGGCGCGAGTGCCGATGTGCCTGAGCAATTGGCCGCGCATTGGGCCCAAGTGACCGACCGCCAAGGCGAGCAAGTGCCCGGCAGCGGCATGGCCCAAGGCATGGCGGAATTGCAAAAAGCCTTGGCGGCGCAAGCCAGTTCTTAAACTTATTGCAAGCGGGGTAGGGCGTGGCGTGCTAAGTTTCGCCGAACTTAAAAACGGCCACCCCATGAGCACCTTGCAAAAAAAAATAGACGCCCACCCCGCCCAGCGCTTGGCGGGCATACGGCGCGGTATCGAAAAAGAGGGCTTGCGCGTGCTGCCCAACGGCGATTTGGCCCTAACGCCGCACCCGCTGGCGCTGGGTGCCACGCTGACGCACCCGCACATCACCACCGATTACAGCGAGTCGCAAATTGAGCTGATCACTGGCGTCCACCACGGCGTGCAAGAGTGCTTGAACGAGCTGACCGAGGTACACCAGTTTGTGCTGCGCACGCTGCAAGCCTCGGGCGACGAGCGGCTATGGGTGTCGAGTATGCCGTGCCACTTGCCGACCGACGAGACGATTCCGCTGGCACGCTACGGCAGCTCCAACATTGGCCGCGCCAAGAGCGTCTACCGCATGGGCCTGGGCCACCGCTATGGCCGGCGGATGCAAACCATTTGCGGCATTCACTACAACTGGTCGATGCCGGACGTGAGCAGCGAGCAGTATTTCAGCCTGATCCGCAATTTTCGCCGCCACGCCTTTGTGCTGCTGTATTTGTTTGGCGCTTCGCCCGCGCTGGGGCCGTGCTTTGCGCAAGGGCGCCCGCACGCGCTGCAGCGCCTGAGCGAGCAGGCGCTGTACCTGCCGCACGCCACCTCGCTGCGCATGGGCAGCTTGGGCTACCAAAGTGACGCGCAAGCCACGCTCGCCGTCAGCTACAACAGCTTGCAGGGCTACGCCGACTCGCTGCACGAGGCACTGGTGCAGCCCTATCCAGCCTACGAGGCCGTCGGCGTGCGCAACCCCGGCGGCGACTACAACCAGATGGGCACCAGCCTGCTGCAAATTGAAAACGAGTTCTACGGCACCATCCGCCCCAAGCGCGTCATCGAGCCCGGCGAGCGCCCGCTGCACGCGCTGCGCGAGCGCGGCGTCGAATATGTCGAAGTGCGGCTGATGGACTTAGACCCGTTTGTGCCGGTCGGCATCACCGCGCAGACCATGCGCCTGTTGGACGTGTTTTTGCTGCACTGCCTGCTGACCGACAGCCCGCCCGATACGCCGACAGAAATCACCGAAATCAAATACAACCAGCACCTCACGGCGGCCCGTGGTCGCGAGCCGGGCCTGCAATTGCTGCGCCAGCGCCGCAGCGTGGCGCTGGTCGATTGGGCTGCCGACATCTTGGCCCAGTGCGTACCCTTGGCCGCTGCGCTGGATGCCACCCACCACCGCGGCGACTACAGCGCTGCGCTGGCGCAAGCGCGCAGCACCTTGGCCGATGCCGCGCAAACGCCATCAGCGCGCGTGCTGGCGCACATGGCGCAGCGGCACAACAACAGCTTTTCGGCCTTCACGCTGCACCAATCGACGCTGGCACGCGATGCCTTGGTGGCCCTGCCGTGGAGCGCCGCGCAGCAAGCGCGCAGCGTGGCTGAAGTGGCAGCGTCGTTGGTGGCACAAAAAACCATTGAAGACGCCGACAGTCTGCCGTTTGAAGAATGGCGCCAGCACTACATGGCAGCGCAGGGCTTGGGTTGAAAAGCTATCAAATAGATAGCTATAACCGTAAGCCACATAAGCGCTAGAGGCTGATTTGACCTTTAATTCACCGCAGCGTCGGGCGCTGGGGGCGGATCGGCAAATTCTTCGGCAATCCGCACAAAATCAGCTTCGCGGGCCAAAAATGCAGTCACCACGTCGGGGTCAAAGTGTGCGCCCGATTCTTGGATCAGTATTTGGCGCACCTCATCATGGGAAAAGCCTCTTTTATAAACCCGCTTGCTGATCAGCGCGTCGTACACATCGGCCAGTGCCATCAGCCGACCGGCCAATGGAATCGCTGGGCCGCTGAGGCGGTGCGGGTAGCCCTTGCCATCCCAGCGCTCGTGGTGCGCTTCGACCATTTGGCATGCGTAATCGAGAAAATTCTTCTTTTTGAGGTGGCTGGCACTGGCACTGGTACGGGCCATGACTTTGGCCAAAGCCTGTGCGCCAATCAGCGGATGGTTTTGCATGATGGCGTACTCTTCGGCAGTCAATTTGCCCGGCTTTTGCAAAATGCTGTCGGGGATGCCGACTTTGCCAATGTCGTGCAGCGGCGCTGACTTGCCCAGCAGCTCAATATCTGAGGCGGTTAAATAGGCGTAGGCGGGGGTGGTGGACAGCTGCTCGGCCAGTATTTCAACGTAGCGGCGGGTGCGCAGAATGTGGCCGCCGGTTTCTTTGTCGCGCGTCTCAGACAGCGCCGAAAAACTGGTGATGATGCCGTCTTGTGCCTCGGACAATTCTTGGGTGCGCAGCAAGAGTTTGCGCGCTTCAAAGCCGTATTTGAGCAAGCTCAACACGCTAGAGATCAGCACCAAAGTCGCTATGGGCAATAAAGGGGACAGGTGCAGCCCCTCTTGCACCAGCAATTGGCGAGCACCGGTATACAGCCCTACCGTCCCCAACACCACCACCCACACCGACCAAGCAAACCCCGGGCGGCCTAAAAACAAGGTACACAGCGCCCCGGCCACCAGTACCGCCAGCAATTCAGCACCTCTGGCCCAAGAGGGCCGGGCAATGAAGGTGCCCGACAACAGGTTGTCAATGACGGTGGCGTGTACGGCTACGCCATAGACGGATTTGCCAGACGGTGTCAGATGCCGGTCTCCCAGCCCTTGCGCCCACGCCCCTACGACCACAATGTTGCCGCGCAGACTGCCTGAAGCCATGCTGCCCTGCAATACGCTGCGCGCTGAGACATAGCGCGGCGCGCTGCTGCGCCAATCCAATAGCAAATTGCCCGAACCATCCAAAGGAATCTGTCGTGCCCCCCAATGCAGCACGGCCCCGGTGGGGTCGGTGTCCAGCCGCAGACTGCGCTGGGGCGATGACAGCAGTGCAGCCGCTAGCGCCAGCGAGGGCGTATCTTGGCCTTGCGGTGACGTCAGCAGCAGCGGTATGCGGCGCAAAGTGCCGTCCAAGTCTTGCAAGGCGTTGGTAAAACCCTCGGCGCTGGCGGCATCGGTCAACAAGGGCAGGCTGCGGATTTGTCCTTGTGGCTGGGGCCATTGCCCTGTTCCATGAAACGAGCGCGACACCACCATGCCTGCCGGGGCTGTCGGCGGATGCAGCGAACGGCCCGAGGCGGTGGGTTGAGAAAAATCCAGGTAGTAACCCAGCACCGTTGTGCCACGACCCAAAGCATCGGCCAAACGCTGTGAGTTGTCGTCGTACAAAGGCGTTTTAGTGGGTGCAGAAGGCGCAGGATGTGCAGGAGGCGTACTGGTATTTTTGGCTTCTATCTGGTCGCGTTGGCGTTCCGATTGGATAACTTCGGGGGCCGTGCGATCCAATTCGGGCATCAAAAAATCAAGCGCCACCACCTGCGCACCCAACTGCTGCAACTGCTCTATCAACAAGGCTAAACGGTAACGCGGCCAAGGCCACTGTCCAAATGTGGCCAGGCTGTCTTCGTCAATTCCGACCACCACCGGTACGTTGGACTGTGGCGCTTGGGTGCGATTTGCCAACATCACGTCGTACAGCGCCAGTTCGGACTTTTGCACCGCCGGCGTCGGAAAAACCGACAGCAAAGCCACCAGCAAGGTCAGGCACAGCCCGGTTGCATAAATTCCAGCCAGTTCTTTGCGTAACCAAAAAAACTGGCACAGGCGGTGAATACAGTCGTGCCTGCATGGCATAGAGCGCGACTCCTAGCGAACGATGACGACCACCCGTCGGTTGCGCGGTTCAGCGACGCCATCGGGTGTAGGAATCAGCGGATTGCCCTTGCCGTGCGAGCTGGTCAAAATCAGTTCTGGAGATACCCGGCGTCGCAGCAGTTGTTGTTTGACTTCCTCAGTCCGGGCACGAGCCAAGCCATCATTGAGTTTGTCAGAGCCGACGGCATCGGTGTGGCCGCTGATGCTGACGCGCACTGCCATACGCCGGTGGCTGGCTGCGGCAATCTCATCGAGTTGACCCAAGGAGTCAGCACGTAAAACTGCCGAGCCGTTCTCAAACAACAGGGTGAAAGTTTGGGCCGGTGGCGGCTCTACCGCCAAGGCTTCGCCAAAGGTGGTGTTAATGAAAGCCGTCTCAGCGGTGGTTGGCGTCGATGGTGCTGCCGAAGCGCCCTTGGTGCGGGTCATATCGCCCGATTTTTGCAACATTTGCGCACCCACAGCAGTACGCACCTCTGCCGCACCCACGTGACCGGCCGGATCGGGGACTAAAACGATAGATTGATGGGGTGGTGCAGCACACCCCACCAAACCCAAACTCAAACCCAAGGCCACCAGAAGGCCTGCCGTTGTTATCGGCGTTGTTGTTATCGGCGTTGTTGTTGTCAAAAGCACGTTGATCACTCCTCGATTTGAATCAAAAGCTTGGTGCCGCGCACGGCGATGGTGGCGTCTGGGGTTTGCACTTGGGCCGATTCGGGCGAGAGCTTGACAATTTGCCCGGTAACGTAGGCAAACGTGCCTTTGACCATTTTTAAAGCCAAGGCAAATTTGCCATCTTTGGGCTGAAAGACGTAATCATTCAGGGCGATTTCACTGCCAGAGCCCAGTGAAATGGTGGTGTCGTCAGTCAGAACCACACCCGCAGCACCCGGTTTGCCGGTACGAACCACATCACCCGGATACAGTGCTGCGCCGGCAGTGATGGCAACAACGGCGCTGTCGCGCACGATAGATGCTGTACCCGTCAGGTGTTGAACGTGACCAATAATGTCGCTGGAGTCACGGGCAGCCATGGCTGGTACGCATACCAACACCGCCAGCAAAAAAGTACCGCATTGTTTGTATCTCAAGGTGGCCCCGCTTTCTTCAAAAAAATAGCCAAACGACACTATTGTCGCGTGGCACTGAGTTTGCCACTGCTTTTGGCGTATCTTGGCGCTCCTCTTTTGGCAAATCCCCGCCACCACCTGTTTAGCGTTTCCTTGAAATTGAGTATTTATGATCAAGGGCATTGTTGCGTCCGTCTTGGCTTCGGTCTTATTTAGCGGTATTTATTTTCTTTCACCGTTTTTAACGCCACTCGATGGCGAGCAAATTTTTGGCTGGCGGGTGCTGCTGACGCTGCCGTTTACCACTGCGCTATTGCTGTGGCGCGGTGAGGGCGCGCGGCTGCGCCAGTTATGGCACAGCGTGCGCCGGGCACCGCGCAGCGCGCTGGGGCTGCTGCTGAGTGCCGCCATGCTGGGCGTGCAGTTGTGGTTGTTCATGTGGGCACCGCTGCATGGGCGGGCGCTGCAGGTGTCGCTGGGCTATTTTTTGTTGCCATTGGTGATGGTACTGACGGGGCGTATGTTCTTTGGCGAGCGGCTGTCGCAGGCGCAGCAGCTGTCAACCGCGCTGGCAGCGGCGGGAGTCGGCTTTGAGCTGTGGCGCGCAGGCAGTGTGTCGTGGGAGATGTGGTTGGTTGCGCTGGGTTACACGGCTTACTTTGCGCTGCGTCGGCGTTTGTGTACCGATCACTTGGCAGGGCATTGGCTGGACATGGCGCTGCTGGTGCCAGCGGCGCTGTTTTTTACCGTGCGCGCGCCGTCGAGCGTGCCGCTGTTTGCCGATCAACCACTGTTGTTTGCCTTGCTGCCGCTGCTGGGCGTGCTCAGTGCGGTGGCGCTGGCACT